>NZ_JAUBQB010000130.1:0-9555 GCF_036701035.1 Microcoleus sp. Pol7_B2
CGCTCATGTTTCTGTGTCAAAAAAGCTTTAGGATGTGATATTATCACGAATTGTTACTATTTTGGAGATGTCTACTGTAAACAAGACCGAGATTATTTTGCACCATCGCCCACTCTTGAGGAGAAGTGTCACGAGTGTAGATTTGCAAAGCATTAGTGCAAGCCGTTAGGGCTTTTTCAAGGTTGGGCGAGCGATCGCCCCAAATCCGATTCCGGTAAGCAGGGGCTAAATCAAATTGGATTTGCGCCCATACTTGTAGGTAAGCCTCACGAGTAAAAATTTTGGCAGATCCTTCAAAACCTGCGATCGCAATTTCCAGGTTAATTGCCCTATTGCCCAGTGGAAAGAGCCAGAGCATTTTGCAGAAAGATATCAGAAAAAGTGCGATCGCTTTTTTTAGTTTTGGCTGGCTTTTCAGGAGCGTGTAATTTATCCAAATACAAAAGTGTCGCAAAAAAGCTTCATTGTTAATTGCTAGTATCAGGTAAACAGTTTGTTGGTCACTTGGGCTTAGCAGAATTGTCCGTAATACTTCCCACAAGAAAGCCGGAGCTTTAACAAAAGAGTCTGTTATTGGTGAGCCATCGCTTCCTGTGTAAAAATTCCTGAATGTTTCCAGGTTTAATTTTTCCCGGTTTTTAGTTAAAAAATCAGCCAAATCAATTAAACAATCAGCACCCGAAAACTCCCTCTGTGCTACCAGAATTGTAGCTACCATTTCCATCATTTCCAGCAAACCAACATCAACCAACTGCGGGTGCTTCCTTAAAATCTTCAGTTCCTTACCGCGAGGACATTCGAGGAGCGCTTGAATTAGCTTGAAATAAGCTGTCTGGCGTTTTGTCGCTTGGGGAGTTTTCGCCGATGGGCCGAATCCTTTTGCCATATTCTTTACAGGTTACGAAGGGGAGACTACATATATACATCAGCCATCCGCTCCAAAATTACGCAGCATCTCTCCAGATTCCTGCTAACTTCTCCAGCAAATCTTCGGCTAAATCCTGTAAATCAGTGTCGGCGCTGTCGGCGCTGTCGGCGCTTTCACGAGTCAACTCTCCTCCTGCGGGGCTACCGGCTAACACTTCTCCTGCAGCGTACCGCCACTCATACTCCTCGCAAGTTCGATAAATACGCTCTAATTGGGCAACAATATTGCTCCGCGATTGAGTTTCTATCTGAGATCTCACTTGTACCGCCACCGGATCGTCTGTTTCTAAGAAGGCGATCGCTTCTTCTAAACGAGTAATCTGTTCGATTAAATTGTCGATCGGCATTAATTCTGCTACCGCTAACTGTTGTGGTGGATTTGAGCTATCTAAGCTTGGGGCAAATCCCAATAGCTGCACGGAGTCCAGGCGATCGCTAAATTGTACTCCCACATATCCAATCCGATTTTCTATTACTTCTTCGGGTAAGAGAATGGTTGTTTCACAAGGTAAAACTGGGCGGCATTCTAAGGAGCCAATGCCAGTAATTACCAAGTCAGCAACATTAGCTAGCGCCGTTTTTGCTGGATTGAAGCTATCAGAACCTTCCAAATCAGTTTCAATTTGCACCCATTTTAAATAGCTGTGAACAGCGTAAACTGCCAGTGCATTCAAGTAAACTCGTTTTCCTTTTTGTACTGTACTTTGAACGGCAGCAAGTTGCCGCGCCATGTCGTGCGCTTTTAACTCGATCGGTACTGTTAACAGAGGTAGTTCTGCGGTGTTCATGGTTGCTGCTCCTGTCCATATCCTAACTTGCTAGCTATTTTTTGCAGTAGTGGTTTACATTTTCTCTTCCAATGAGAATTCAGGGTTGTGTACTTAACGTTTAACTCTTCTGCTAAGTCTTGAAACTTGTCAGGAGGGTCTTTTAACACTCTTCTCAGACTTAGAAATTGGCAGTTGCACTCTGGGCAAGAACCAGGATAGCTATTTCTGAGATTTTCTTCGGGATCTTGCTCGATGTAAAGTTCTAGTTCGAGACCAATCCGCTGAATGGTTTCTTTCTGAGCGCTTTCAATCATGCCATCCAACCCACTGAGCGTAAAATCAGGTAACTGTTCGACCCGAGTTATTGCCCCAGCATCCACCGCAATCGGAGCATCTAAACTAATTGGAGCATTTTTTTTAGGAGAATACAAATCTTGAATTCGCCGACCCTGGTAGCCGTTAACCCAATTGCTCAAACTTGTTGCAATAGAAGGCTGGCGTTGCTCAAATTGAGTAATTTCGCGGCTCACCCATTCTAAAGTAAGGTTTAAGGCTTCGGGATAATTTGGATGAGTTGATTTTTTAAGTTTTGGTAGTTGCTGAATTTCCCGCAATAGCTGATTCATGGCTGTTCGCCATTTCCTGCTTTGGGCTGAGTTTTGGCGCACCTGTGCGATTAAAGCGCTTAACCGTTCATCTCGATCGTCCATGCCACTTTTTTAAAGAGCGAGTTAATCTGCTCTGTATTGTCTCATTAGTCGATCGATAACCTGTGTTAAGAGGGTTAAAAATTAATAAACGGCAAGTGACTTATGTCTTGGTGCGGGCTGATTCGCGGGCGGTGCGGGGAGGAAAGGGACTGTTACCGCGCGAGTTATTGCAAGTGAAGCAAGCTAAACGCAGGTTAGGGAGTGCGTTAGACCCGCCCAAGCTTTTAGGCTGTAAGTGTTCAATAGTTCTTTCCGATTTCTGCATAGACTTTTTGCACCAGTGGCAGCGGTTTCCGTACAGTTCCAGAAGCTGGCGCCTCTTGTTGCGTCTTGAAGCTGGGGACATAAAGCTTTGGGAGCCTCACGGCTGTTACGTGTTCATTTACGTATCAGAGCCCTGCTAAAAATTTACGCAACTCCCCTTCAATTGGAGGAAATATAGTTGACCCGCTTCAGTTGGAGCGTTCAGTTTCACATCGGGGATGGAAGATTTAACGGCTCTCCTGGACTTTTGGTGAAAAAGTGGGGGTTGCTGATAGCTTCATCAAAAGATTGAATTAAAAGCCTTATAGGGCAATGGATTGAGGATTGATCAGGCTGGCTTATAACCTCAAGATCAGGAGAGCCGATTTAACTAGATTAAATGGTTCAAATTAATCGCGACCACTATTAAAAACCGAGTTGCTGCGACAAAATTCGATATAAATTGTCTTCCCTTTTTGATAGATAAATTAACTCTCTGGAGATGAGCCGCGTTCGCGGCTAACTCTCAGCCAATTCAACTCAACTAAAAAAGATGGATTTAACTCTCACCTTACAACATTTGTCTGGAATTGCTGTTTCCGAAGCTCAAAAACTAACAAAACTAGGTCTTCGCACCATTGCAGACCTACTCTACTACTTTCCGAAAGAACATCTCGCCTTCAAACGCACTCGGATTGCTGAGACAAAAACAGGAGATTGCGTAACAATTGCAGGCAAAATTATCAACCACAGTATCTTCGACTGCCGTACTAAACCAGAACTTACATTACAAAAATGGATTGTCTGCGACCAAACCGACAGAATAGTTTGCACTCAATTTTACAACCACAGCTATTACCAATGGCAACTATGGCGTTCCCACCAAGCCGAACTTTACAAACAAGGTGCTATTGTATTAGTGACAGGAAAAGTCAAACAAGATAGCTATGGTAAAACCATCAGCAACCCAACAGTTAAAGTTGTTAGCTTTGAAGATGCTAAAGCCAGCACGACCTCTATTGTACCAGTTTACCGCTTAACTAAAGGCATAACTAACGAGCTAGTCCGGCATTGTATTCGTACAGCACTTGACTGTGTTGGTTTTATTGAAGACCCGCTGCCACAACGACTTCGCAAACGTTTTGGGTTAATAGCTCTCCAAAAAGCTATCGCACATATTCACTGTCCCCCAGACAGCAATACCCTCGAATCTGCCCGCCACCGCTTAGTGTTCGATGAATTCTTCTACTTGCAATTAAGGCTATTGCAGCACCGATATACCTTGCAACAACAGCAAGGATACTCCCTAAACTCAACAGGAAAACAGCTCAGAAAACTTTACAAGAATTTACCTTTTACCCTCACCAAAGCACAGCAAAGAGTCATTGCCGAAATTCTGTCAGACATGAGCAAACCAACTCCGATGAATCGCTTAGTACAAGGAGATGTCGGTGCCGGCAAAACAGTAGTAGCAGCAGTCGCCATCCTTGCAGCAATTCAATCCGGTTATCAAACAGCACTAATGGCACCGACTGAAGTGTTAGCTTCCCAACACTACCGCAAACTCAGTGAATGGTTTGAGCCGCTGGGATTGTCTGTAACGCTGTTAACAGGCTCCACAACAGCTAAGATTCGCCAAGAAATTGCCAAAGGATTAAACTTGGGGCTTCTTCCCTTGCTAATCGGTACTCACGCACTGATTCAAAATACTGTAAGCTTTAAGAAACTGGGTTTTGTGGCGATCGACGAACAGCATCGATTTGGAGTTCAACAGCGGCTCAAGTTGCAGCAAAAAGGCATTAGCCCTCACATTCTGACAATGACCGCCACACCCATCCCTAGAACTTTAGCCCTGACACTGCACGGCGATTTAGACATCAGCCTGCTGGACGAACTGCCACCGGGGAGAGAGCCAATTCAAACTCAGCTATTTACGAGTAGAACTCGCCACAAAGCTCACGAAATAATTCGACAACAAATCCAACTGGGCTATCAAGCCTACATCATTCTGCCACTTGTCGAAGAATCTGAACGGCTTGACCTCAAAGCCGCCATTGAGGAGCATCGGTACTTGAGGGAAAATATTTTCCGCAATGTCAATATCGGGCTGCTACACGGTCGCATGAATTCCGCCGAGAAAGAAACAGAAATCGCCAACTTTATTGCCCATAAAACTCAAATTCTCGTCTCCACGACGGTTGTTGAAGTCGGAGTTGATGTCCCCAATGCCACAGTCATGTTAATCGAACACGCGGAACGATTTGGCCTGTCGCAATTGCACCAACTCAGAGGTCGGGTAGGACGGAGCACGGCACAATCTTACTGCTTGTTGGTAAGCGATTCCAAATCAAATAATTCTAGAGAGCGGCTCAAGATAATGGAAACTTCGCAAGACGGCTTCTTTCTAGCAGAAATGGATTTGAGATTGCGAGGGCCAGGTCAGGTATTAGGAACCCAGCAGGCGGGACTGCCAGAATTTGCCAAGGCTGATTTAATCAACGGCCAGGCCATACTAGAGCAAGCTAGGAAAGCAGCACAGTTGATAGTCGCAAAAGACCCCACTCTGGAAAGGTGGCCCGAACTTTCACAAGAATTGTTCCGGCGACAGCAGGTTAACAAACTCGATGCAGAAGCAGCACTTAACTAATAACCTGTTGTGCATCTAGATTAGACTTGAATTGCCTAAATCTGTGATTAATAGGTTAACCGCAGATTCAAGACAGCTCAACGCAAATAAACGCCGATAATTTCCTGATTGGAGAGCGAATAAATGCAATGCAACTCTATTGTCTATAGACCAATACGTTTGGGTTAACACTCTCTAACGAATTCTATCTCTGTTACGATTTTATGGCAATATAAGCATCTTTTAAAAGTCAGATTGTTCTTAACCCAAGCATATTGGTCTATGGTGTTCGAGGGAGAGAGGATTTGACAATTTTTGAGGGTCATTGAGCTCTACAATTTAAATGCAGTACAACTTACTGATTGCATAAATAGTTGCAACTGAGTGTTGAGTTTTATGATTCTACTCAACACGCAGTTGCTTGTGCATAAGTTCTGTGGCTACTGCTTTTGCCAGCGAGCATCTACCCCTCGCCCCCGACATTGCAAACGCCCAGCATCTCTCACCCGGCGCAATAAACGCCGAATCAAATCAATTCCCACTGTCGGACACCTTTCCTGCAACTCTCTAATTGAAAATTCTTGAGGCAAATTGTTAATCGCATCCAATACAATCGCCGTTTTAGTTCCTTTTGCGGATGTAACATATCCCACCCGCTGTTCAAACTCCCGATAAGCTGATAGCAGCATGACTCCCAAGAAATACTCCCACCAAGGTAACAGGTTATGCTGCCCTTCATGCCATCCTTGGGAAGATTGGTAAAGCGTATCATAATAGCTTTCCTTAGTTCTCTCCACAATCCGTTCTAAGCTAATAAATCGCCCCACCTCATAACCAGCTTTGTATAGCAGCAACAAAGTCAGCAACCTTGCCATCCGCCCGTTTCCATCTAAAAATGGATGAATGCACAAGAAATCCAAAATATAGGTTGGAATCAGCAATAAAGGTTCTATCTCGCCCGATTCCCAGAGGCGATTAAACCGTTCTTGCAGGCGTTCCATTGCCGCAGGAGTACCATAAGCGGGAGTAGGTTGAAACCTTACCACTTTAGTCCCGTCAGGATAAGTAGCGCTAATTTCATTATCCACTGTTTTCCAGCGCCCGCCTGTATTAACAGCAAAGTGGTAAAGGTCGCGGTGCAGTTGTAAAATGACACCTGTACTAAAAGGAATGTGGTTATAACTGGTGTGAATTGTAGTTAGCACGTCCCGATAACCCGCAATTTCTTGTTCTGAACGATCGCGTGGCGTTGTTTTTTCAGTTACTAATTTCTTAATCCGTTCTAGTGGCACAGTAATGCCTTCAATGCGGTTAGAAGATTCGGTACTCTGAATAACCGCAGCTTGGCGCCAAGTGCCTAAAACTTGTGAGGCTTGTTGTTTGAATAACTCCTGCTTTCCCTTGTATTCTCCAAGCAAACGAATTGTTTGCAGAAATCTTTGGTTGAGCTGTTGACTTTCAATGAACCCCTCTTCAAATGACAGCATCTCTATTTTATCTCCTTTGTATTAATTATAAACATTTATCGCAGTCAATAAGTCGGATATTGCGTGCGCTCGCATCAAAACTTGGAAACCCGATTGCAAGCAGAACCGACGCCAAATCCAGATAAATAAGTAAGGCGATAGTTGCTTTTAGCCATAGCCCTTGCCTCTCTAGTTGTCCAAGGTTTGACGCTTAGCAAATCGGGCTCAGTTTCCAGTTGCTTTAAATAAGAGCGATCGCCCGTTACAAAGGCGATCGCAATCGCCAAGAACTTGCAACAGCTCAAAGGAGCCTGAACCACCTGCTTTTCAGTAAACCTAACCACAATCCAATTCCACTCTAAGAATAATTGATTGCGGCGCATATCCCTGTCAGCATCGCAGCAGTGGGTGGGCTTCTTAGATTTGCCAGCATAAGGTTCATCAATCTCGACATCAATTCCGAGTCCAGATGGAGTGTGAATTACAGTAAAATCTGCTGAATAGCTCCTCTGAGATAACGGAATTTTAAACTCTGCTGCTTGGACAACTTCCTCGAAATATTGCTGCAAATATTGTAAAAAGCGTTGTTCACTCACTCCTTGCCGAGCTTGAGATGTGCCCTTAGAACTAACCCGAAGTGACATCAAATCCTTGAGCGCTCGATTTCTGGAATCCAACTCAAGTTTTGCGATTTTTAAACCTGTCTGCAACCCTTCTTTTTCCACCTTAAAATTAGAAAATTCTTGCTGTTTATTCGAGGATAAATGTTGATGGAATAATATATTTTGTTGCTTGTACTCAAGAATTTGCTGTTTATACCTGGATAGCAGTTTTTGACGGCAACCAAACACATAACTATAAGCAGCCGCAATTAAACATGAATAAGCAGCTACTACCAACAGCATTTCCCACCACAGCCAACCCCAAGAAATAGCTAATAGCGGAAGTGCGATCGCACCATAGAGCCAAAACACCCAAATTAACCACAGCAACTTGACAGGTAACACCACAGGTGGTTGAGGCGGAGTCAGCAAAACAACAGGTTGACCGAATTGTTGAGTTTCTTGAAGTTGGGATGAGGTGGCACAACTAGAACTTGCCTCTGGCAAAGGATATTGATGGCAGAATTGCATTACCACTTTTGGGTAAAAAACTATAGGATAATTCATAACTTTAAATACTCCTTTTTTTAAGAGCGCGGTCGCGCTATTTTTAAGAAAGTTTTTTGAATTGTATGCAAAAAATCACCCAGTCAAGCTCACAAAATTTAACTCATTCTCAACCAGGTAGCCAGATTCAAAAGGACCAACAAATCTCTCTTAAATCCGACCCGGAAACAATGGCTGCGCTTACTCAACTCGAAGAACGCCGCGATTATTATCACACCTGCATCAACGGAGGATACTAAGCATGAATTTAGCCACAGCAACGCTTGCTCAAAGTTCAATAACTGCGGCTCAACTTTGGCATCAACTAGAGTCAGCAGAAAGCTCAGAAGAAATTGACCAACTGCTGCAATCCCTTTGGCAAACCCAAGAAACCCAGGAACTTGCTGTTGATGCCCATGCCGACTTAGCCGACCAAATTGATGCCGAAATTGCAGGAATTACAGCCAGGATGCAGTATTTGATAGAACTGCATTCAAGAGCTCTCCACAAACTCCAGGGGTGGAGAGAGCGGTTAGACCAAACCGTTCTCTACTTCAACGAGTGCGGCGTGTTAACTTCCGAAATTATTGGCAAACACCGCCGCATTACTGTTAAGGAAAATCCGCCTACCTGTGAAGTTTTGATTGACCCATCTCAACTGCCAGAACCCTATCGCCGAGTCGAAACCAAAATCGTAATTTCTGCCGACAAAAAGGCGATTGCAGACGCTTGGAAAAAGGGAATGCCTGTAGATGGCACTAGGGTTTTCCGCAAGCGTAAAGTGGTCTACAGCTTGCTTCCTGGTAACAATTTGCACTCTCTTCAAGCCAACCAGACGCTTGAGAGTCGTTCTTCGGATAAAACGCAGTCCAAAAAACGGCGTTAGCCATCTTTTCAGGTGTCAGGAATGCCTTGATTTGACACCTGAATTCTAGCCTTTGTCAGGTAAATGAGGCATATACCAAGGCTTGAAACTCCTGACATTCAGAGAATCTTGTGTACCTCATATCTGTGATAAAAGCTATAGTAGACACCTCCGACTTAGACTTCCCTGAATTAGACATTTCCGAATTAGAATGTGAAACGCTTGTTTTGTTTGTAAGAGCGAAAACTTAATTTCGGTCGATATCTATTACAAATCAATCCAGTATTGAGGGTTTTCAACTTCTTCTTCGGTGACATTGAATAAGTTTGACGCTCTACCTTTAATAACCCCGTTAGCATCTAGGTTCAAACCTCCTAATTGCTGGCTGTTTTCACCTTCTGCAAAAGCAACGCGAGCAAGTGCATCGCTATCGCTATCAGAGAAATAATCCCGTTGGCTTTCCATAGCCGTAGTTGTGCGAACTACTTTCACTTTTTTTCTCCACATTGGGATTGTCATTCTGATTGTAACACGCTACTTCTTTCTTCTAAACCCTCCAATTGGAGGGGGTAAATATCACTCAGTAGCAGGAATTTTTGAAGGAAAAACCTTGTCAAAATCGGGACTATTACTGTGCGTAAGTCCTAAAAATGTAAAAACTAGGATTCAGGAGCTAATCAATGAGCAGAAGAAAACTTACCCCAGAATATCGCTCCACAGAATCATTCGTAACAAGTTAAGCCTGTATGGCAGTTGTCAAGGGGATTTCAGAAGATGTCTCAAAGAAATATTGGTTCAGA
>NZ_JAUBQB010000131.1:0-9524 GCF_036701035.1 Microcoleus sp. Pol7_B2
AGGTGCTGGTATCTACAAATCTCAGCTTAAGCTTTGTGAGTTTTCTTACAAAGACCCCTACTTTTCAAACATCCTCTCAGACTATTAATTTGATTAACAGCATAAGGTGCGCCGCAGCGCACCCTACGTAATTAGATCGCAGCTATCAATTCTGCAACTTCAGCAACGGTTCAATCTGCTCCCTTTGAAACTGCAATTCATCCGCCAAAGGCTGGTAAATTTCCCGATCGCCCGATTCATTGCAATAATCCCACAAACCATTGTAACAGTGCCTGTCGTCGTCCCAACCCGGATGGTTAACAATCGGATACAAGCATATTCCCTCTATCGGAACTCCTGCTTTCATCGCCGCCACTACCTCAGTACACACATAATTAAACCAGACAGGTCTAAAATCGTCTTCAGTACCCGTTTCGGCTATGAATAAGGGGCGACGGTAACGCTCAAACACTTCTTGCAGCAGTTCGCGAAACGGCCGATACAGCGGATCGGTGTATTTCATTGGGTCTTCATTGTGAATCCACTGATTGCGATCGTAATAATTCACCCCAATAATATCGAGATATTTTTCCTTACCGCCGAGTTCCGGGCGAAAACGTCCAGCCAACATATCCCAAGCTTGATATTGAGATAAGCGATAACCTTCCGCTGCGTCCCGATCCTCCGGTTTATCAGGGTCAGCAATAATGTTAATTGTGGGATCGATTTGAACGATGCGGGTGCGGGGATTGACTTCCCAAACTGATTCTATCGCTGCGATCGCAGCTTTGACTAACTGGATTTTGAGCTCATCTCCCCGCCCTTTTGCAAACGGATTGATGTACGCGACATCGCCGCCGGCCCAAGCAATAAATGAAATTTCATTAACAGGTGTCACGAAAGGTGTTTGGTCTGTTTCCTCAGTTAGCACTTCCATAAAAGCGCGCACCATGCTTGCAAACCTGGACACAAATTCGGGACTGAAAATATCAATATCGTCTGGCCAGCCGTAGTGAAACAAATCCCAAATTACCTGCATTTTCATGTCGCGGGCGGCGCGGATGATTGGCAGGGAACTGGAAAAATCGTATTTTCCGGGTGTCTGTTCGATTAAGTGCCAGCGGAGGCCTTCGCGGACTGTGTAAATGCCTTGCTCCTGCAAGCGTTGGTAGTCGGCTGCTGCAAATTTATCGTGACCGGTGGCGGCTGTGACATCGAGGCGTTTTCCAGATTGCACTCTGTGGGTGGAACATTCAAATCCGCCCATGAAAAAACTTTGAAACATCAATCGAATGGGTAATGGGTCATTAAGGTTTGTAGTCAGGACTTGAGTCCTTAAATCTCAATCAGAAAGGATTAAAGCCCTTACTACAAAGGGTGTTTTTGTAAGAACTATATCGATCGGCAAAAAGCCAAAATGAAATAAGAAAAAAATCTCAGATTTTTACTTTTTCCTTGACTAATCACCAATTAGCATTGAGTAATAGCTTGCGGTTGTGAACTTTCTTCGGGAATATCCCAGCCGAGAGTTGCCGCCGCGATCACCTCTAGGGGAAACTTGGGAGTGCGATCGGCATACAGCAAACCGTTAGCTTCTTGGAAAGTATCGGTTAACTGCGTGTAACAAAATCCGCTGAACATTTCCACTCGGTTTACCACCTTCAACAGCGCGGTGTAGCGCCTTTGCAGTTCCTGCGTGTCGGATGCGCGCACGTAGCCCCAAACTCTGAAAAAATCGGGGTTTTCCCGACCGGCGCAGGCAATGCCGCCGAATTCTGTCAGCATCATCGGCTGTCCTTGGTGCGGGTGGCCGTCGAGGGTGAGGACTCGCCCGCCGGGACGCCCGCGATCGAACAAATCGGCTAGCTGGACTTCGGGCCCGTAGCGCTTGGCTAGGGTTTGCGGGTTGTTGTCGTAGTCGTGAATCGCCAGGATGTCGGTATCGATGCTTTCCCAGCCGTCGTTACCGATGACGGGGCGAGTCGGATCGAGGGTTTTTGTCAAGAAATACAGCGCTTGCACGTAGTTGCGGTGGGCTGCTGCTTCGACTAAATTCGGAACTCCCCAAGATTCGTTGAACGGCACCCAGACTACAATACAGGGGTGGCTGCCGTCGCGCTCGATGACTTCCGTCCACTCCCGCGTCAGCCGTTGTACGGCTTTGGGAGTGAAGCGGTAGGCGCTGGGCATTTCTTCCCAAACTAAGAGTCCCAGCACGTCAGCCCAGTACAAAAATCGCGGGTCTTCGATTTTTTGGTGCTTGCGGACGCCGTTGAAACCCATTGCTTTGACTAATTCGACATCGTGTCGCAAAGCTTCGTCGGAAGGGGCAGTCATCATGGTGTCTGGCCAGTAACCTTGGTCGAGCACCAGTCGCAAATAGTAGGGGCGGCCGTTTAGCATGAAGCGATCGCGCTGGATGCTGACCGTCCGCATCGCGGTATAAGATTTAACCTCGTCGAGTAGTTTGCCGTCGGCCCACAACTGCACTTGAGCGTTGATTAAGGTCGGCTTTTCGGGACTCCACAGCAGTTCGTTGCGGTAGTCGTCGATACCAGGGTCGGAGAGGGCGATGCGGCGGTGGATTTCGCCGTTGATAACTTCGTAGGTGTCGTTGACTAACAGCAAACAGCCGATCGACAGTTTAACTTTAATTTGGATTCCCGACTGGCGATCGCCCGCGACAAACGCTTCAAAACCAATTTCCCAGCGTTCAAACTGCGGAGTCCAGCGGATGCGCTCGATATAAGTGTGAGGCACCAATTCTACCCATACCGTCTGCCAAATACCGGTCGTGCGCGGATACCAAATACTGTGCGGCTCTATTTGCCAGTCTTGCTTGCCGCGCGGTTGTTCCAAATCTTGCGGGTCGTCGTGGGCCCAGACTGTAACCCGCTGCATCCCGTTGAGATTCACAACTGCTGTAATGTCTGCGGTGAAAGGAGTGTGTCCGCCTTCGTGTTCGATGACAAACTGACCGTTCACCCAGACGCGGGCGCGGTAGTCTACGGCCCCAAAGTGGAGGAGAACTCTGCCTTCTGTGTGGGGTATGTCAAATTCGCGTTCATACCAGCAGTTGGCGTGAAAATTCGTGTCGCCGATCCCGCTTTTTGCCGATTCTGGAGCAAACGGCACTTCTATAGTGTGAGTCCACTCAGAAATATCGATCGGCTGCACGCAGTGGCCCGCGTCATCATAAGCAAATCTCCACTGACCATTGAGACAAATCCAGTTGCTCCGGCGCAGTTGGGGGCGCGGATAACCTGTTTTCCGTCCTTGAACTGTCACCTTACTATCAAGAGTTGCAGACTCTTCTATCTCGCAATTTTCTAGCTCTCTACCTAACCAACTCATCGGCACATCTACCCAAAGTTATATTTATAGGTTAGCGACAATTACCCTCACTTTGACAAGTTTTTTGCTAATTAATTTGCAAAAGTTCTGCCCATTAAAACAGCCTCATCTGAAGGCTCTCTTGTGCTGAAGTCATTAGTCAGGAGAAGGAACAATAAACCAGGAAGAAAAAACCAGGAAGATTTTTCCTATCCCCCCTCTCCTCCTCTCCCTCTAGCTAGCAACACTTTGCAAACCTCCTAAAGGTTCAGTTTGCTCACTTGTGAGATAAAATTCTTCCGCAAACGGCAAACAATGAAATATTTGCTGTAGTCCCGTGAGTTCAAATAGAATTCTAACTTGTTCGCTCATGGCAGAGATCAAAAGTATACATTCGCTGTCTCTAACTAATTTCACGATCGCCACTACAGCCATTAACTCGGAATTTTTCAGAAAATTTATTTTTGAGAAATCGAGCATAATAATTTTGCCACCGCTGGCCATTAGGCGCTGTATTTCTTTCTGAAACTGAGCAAATTGAGAAATTTCCAAAACCTCATGAGACAAAACAATTTTCACTAGAACGTTCATTTTTACCTCAATGGTTGTTTGAATTATTAAATAACTTTTGATGAAAACCGAGTAAGGTGCTCTCTCGGCACCTTACCTTTTTACCCGTACGTAACTCGCAGCTTCCAGCTACTTGGTAGTAGATTTGCCGTTGCCGTTGCCGTTGCCGTGGTTGACAGCAGCGACTTCTAGCGAAGCTGCGCTTGGGCGAGGGGCGACTCCATTGGATGAGCTGACATTAGAGGCAGAACCGTTAACATTTTCTACCAATTCAATCACCGGCTTGGTAGTAATTTGTGTGTAAGTTGTCAGAGCTTGAGCGACCACTTGATCCATGTTGTAATACCTGTAAGTCGCCAGCCTTCCCACGAAAGAAACTCCCGGAGTTGCATCAGCCAAAGCCTTATATTTCTTGTAAATTTCGGCATTTTCCGGGCGTGGAACCGGGTAGTAAGGGTCTCCCTCAGCTTGGGGATATTCGTAGACAATGCTAGTTTTTAGATGCTCTTGTCCCGTGAGGTATTTAAACTCCGTGCAGCGAGTATATAAATGCTCGTTCGGGTAATTTACCACCGGTGCTTCTTGGTGTACAGGTACGTTCAGCGTTTCGTGCTTAAATTCCAAGGAACGGTAAGGTAGTTTGCCGTAGCAATAATTGAAATAGGAATCGACTGGCCCGGTGTAAATCATTTCCCCGTAAGGGATAAAGCCCTCAATCTCCCGGTAGTCGGTATTCAGCATCACCTTGATGTTTGGGTGAGAAAGCATCTTTTCAAACATCCGAGTGTAGCCGTGCAGAGGCATTGCTTGATAGGTATCGGTAAAATAGCGATCGTCCCGGTTAATGCGAGTAGGAACGCGGGCAATCACTGATTTGTCGAGTTCCGACGGGTCCATTCCCCACTGTTTGCGGGTGTAGTTGCGGAAGAATTTCTCGTAAAGTTCGCGACCGACTTTGCTGACAACGACATCTTCGGAAGTGCGAATGTAATCCTTTGGTTCTGCTACTTTCGCGAAGAAATCTTCTACTTCAAATGACGTGAGATTCAGTCCGTAAAGTTTGTTTACGGTGTTGAGATTGATTGGAATTGGCAACAGTTGACCGTCAACGCTGGCGAGAACCCGGTGTTCGTAAGGCCGCCACTCGGTGAACCGCGAAAGATACTCGAAAACTTGGCGCGAATTGGTGTGAAAAATGTGGGGGCCGTATTTGTGTACCAGGATGCCGTGGTTGTCGTAGTGATCGTATGCGTTGCCGCCGATGTGGTTGCGGGTATCAATTATCAGGACTGTTTTTCCCGCCTCATTTGCTAGTCTTTCGGCAATGACGCTACCTGCAAATCCGGCTCCGACGATTAAATAGTCAAACATTGAAACACCTCTGAGTGTGGGTATGGGTAAGGAATAATTGGTAATTGGACATACAGCGAGGAGTGTTGAGTGTTAGTTTTTGAATCCGTAAAGTGTAATTCTTTACTTCAACCTCAACATTCCTAACTTAAAACTTTCATCCGGCCTTCTGCTTTCTGCCGTTTCTCGTCGATCGCACTTTCGATCAACCCCAGCATTTCGCCCCAGGTATTGTCCCAAGAATTGTCTGCTAAAAAGGCATCTACTTCGCTCAGCCACTTCGTGCGAACGTCCGAACTTTCGCTGAGGATTTCTTCGGCACAAGCAACGAATTCTGAAGAATTGCTAGCAATCCGAACCAAGCCGTTTTCTCCGTAGGGCCGCACCACGTCGCGGATAGGAGTAGAAATCACCGGTTTGCCGGCAGCGAGGTATTCTGGAGTTTTCGTGGGACTAATAAACTTAGTCGATTCGTTAATCGCAAAAGGCAGCATGGCTATATCCCATCCGCCAAGATACGCTGGCAGTTCTTGATAAGATTTGCCCCCGAGATAGTGGATATTTGGGTGAGTTGGCAGAGTTGTCGGATCGATTTTCACCACCGGGCCAATGATGACTAAATGCCAGTCCGGCCTTGCTTGGGCCAGGCCCGCTAGCAGTTCGATATCCATGCGTTCGTCTATGACGCCATAAAATCCCAAACGCGGGTGAGGAATGTCTTTTTGATCGGCCGGTTCTTCTGAAAGATTCCTGGCTGTCGCAAAGTGTTCTTTTTCGATGCTGCTGGGGAAGGGGTGAATGTTTGGGTGCTGGTGCTGTTTAGCTTCGTAAAGGTTGTGTCCCCCGGTAAATACTACGCTAGCGCGCTTTAATAATTGGTTTTCATTGGCTTTTAAATCCGGGTGCGCGCCTTGGAATGCTGACAGTTCATCCATGCAGTCGTAGACTACAGCTAGCGGCTGTAAGTGGCTTGTGAAACTGACAGCCATTGGTGTGTAATACCAGAGGATGTACTGGCTAATTTCCGCCGCTCGAAACAAATCATCTAGCATGGCTTGCTGAGCAGTTTGTGCTGTTGCTTCGCTGGTTCCTTCGCTCAGGTGGGGTACTATTACCCAGACTCCGCTTTCGTGGATGCTCACATCAAGCCACCAATCTGTAGCTGCGGTAAACACAGGTTCTTCTACAAAGAATACGCGACGAGTTTTGGCACAGCGACTCAAGAGATGTTGCGGACGTTGATAGACAAAATTCCACCGCAAATGGGACAGGCAAACTAAATCTGGTGCATCTAAAGCCTCAGTTTTTGATAAGTTGGCGCGCAATGTGGGCGACGCAGCGAATTGAGATGGCGATTTGGCTGGATCTATAGAGGTAAATCGGATCTCCCATGCTCGCTCTTTATTGCTATAATTATTGTTTACTGAGTTTTCTGGGGGCGACATATTAGCCTCTGGAATTTGTCAATGAAAATTTGTCCGTTAAAAGTTGTCAATAGGATATATTTCTCAGCAGTGTCTTACTGAAAGTCGCAAGCATAAATCTGAGAACTTTTATTGACGAGCAAGCGCCGCATTCAGTGAGCCAAACAAAGAAACTGTTTAGCTGCGGAAAAAACAGGCTTATCTGCTTTTTTCAGAATTGAAACTTGGAGATAAGTTAATATTGTTAGACTTGCTATTGTTGTTAAATGTAACCCAGTTTTTCTGCCCTAACTTCTATCTGAAGGATGACTTTTATCTCAGGAGACACCTAGCTTGTATGCGGGGTTCCAAAGCCGTTAAAATGCCGATCGACCTTGTAAAATGACTTTTAACTGGCAGGTACGGGGTAAAAAAAGAGCAAGTTTTATTGCTTTATTTGAAGATGAGAGAAAATTTGCCATCAAGTTTATGTTGCTTTTTGATTTGACAAACCTTGCTTTTTTTTAACTCATCCGATCGCTAATTGGGTGAATTTGTATCCTACTATACCAAGTTGCGTCCGAGATTTATGACTTCCGATAGATTAACAATTGACAGTTTATGCAGTGAGGTTAAACTCACCGAACAGCACCTGTCTCAACAATATCACAGAAACCAGGCAACCGCAACGATAAACCTAAGATTTTGCGCGAGTCTGTGGGAAGAAACCAAGATGATGACATTGGCGCTGTGGGCGTCAGTTTAAGCTTGCGCCCACAGCACAAATGTCAATCATCCCTCTAAGGGCGGGTTCGCCACTATCTGCAATCAAAGGCAAAATAGCCACCTAAATCCGCAACTAGAAAATAGCAGCAACTTTACAGTCGGCGTCTGTCAATCTTGGCGATTCCACCTCCAAAGGCAAAATCTTGCACTGTCGAACTCTTTAAGAAATCGTGAGGGAAACCCAATTCAATTGCACTTACTTTGTCTAACTGTTGCATTTGTTCCTGGGTTAATTCAAACTCCAAACAAGCTAGATTTTCCTGAAGTTGCGAGAGTTTGCGCGAACCCACAATCGGAATAACTTCGACTGGCTGTTGTCGCAGCCAGTTTAGGGCTACTTGAGAAGCAGGTTTGCCAATTTCGGCCGCTATTTTGCTAACTTCGTCAGCAATTTTGAGGTCTCGTTCGTTAATTTTTCCAGATTCAGGTGAATTCAGCCGTTTAGCTTCGCTGGCTGTTTCTGAAGTGTTGTATTTTCCTGTCAGCAAACCGGCTGCTAGGGGACTCCAAGCTGTGACACCAATATCAAAGGCTTTTGCCATAGGGATCAAGTCCCGTTCTGGAGTTCGCTCTTTTAAAGAATACTCAATTTGCAAGCCGATAAATGGTGTCCAACCGCGCAAATTAGCGATCGTATTTGCTTGAGAAATAATCCAAGCCGGCGTATCGGAAATGCCGATATAAAGAACTTTGCCGGCGCGCACTAAATCGTCAAAAGCGCGCATCACTTCTTCGACGGGTGTGGTAAAATCCCAAGCGTGCAGCCACAACAAATCTATGTATTCAACTTGCAATCGCTTCAAACTTGCTTCTACTGCTTGCACCATATTTTTGCGGTGGTTGCCGAAACCGTTGATTTCGCCATTCTTCATGTTGAGGCTATACTTAGTGGCAACTACCCATTTTTCGCGATCGGCTGCGATGAACTCACCGACATATTTTTCGCTAGTACCGTTGGTGTAGAGATTCGCGGTATCAATGAAATTGCCGCCCGCTTCTGCAAAGGCGTCGAACATTTTCCGGCTTTCGTCGTAGGAACTACCCCAACCCCACTCTTCCCCAAAAGTCATGGTTCCGAGGCAGATTTCGGAAACGCGAAGTCCGCTGTGACCTAATAGTTTGTATCTCATGTCACCCTTCCCCTAGTTAATGGTTGTTAACAGTTTAGATCGGGATTTCCCAAACTGTTGCCATAAGTCGTGGTAACGGGCTTTTGTAATGTGTTAGCGCTGCGCTGAGGGTTGAATGTTTTGCCAAGTTAATCAAAATGTCGTAGCAGGGGCGATGCAGTCTCCCCCCTGCGTTTAGTTTAAAAAGCGCGCAGGGGCGATCGTCTTACTAATGTATTTAGGATCACATCAACAATTTAAAATACAGTAAAAGGGCAAAACACATATCTACCTTTAGATAGGTATTGTATGAAATGATTTAAATAAAAAAATGCTATCTTAAATAATCAGACAACCAGACAGAACTAGAGAAAAAATTAATGTAGCTAAATTAACTTTTTAGCGTTATAGTGATTTATAGATTACAAAAACTAGGTGACTCACTTGGCTGATATCGTTGATACCGCCGTTTCGGCTGGATCTTTTACAACCCTAGTTGCTGCTGTCAAAGCTGCTGGTTTAGTAGATACTCTCAAAGGCGCTGGCCCCTTCACAGTTTTTGCGCCTACTGACGAAGCTTTTGCTAAGCTTCCCGCAGGTACTGTAGAAGCACTGCTTAAGGACATTCCTAAGCTCACAAAAATCTTGACTTATCACGTCGTTTCTGGCAAAGTTATGGCCGCTGATGTGGTCAAGCTGAAATCTGCCAAGACAGTGGAAGGTTCAGAAGTTAAAATTGATGCTTCTAATGGCGTCAAAATCAATGATTCTACCGTTACAGCAGCCGATGTTGCTGCTGATAATGGCGTCATCCACATTATTGATTCAGTCTTGCTTCCTGCGTAAGCACAGACTTAGATAGCGAAATACTATCTTGAGGGCGGTGGCTAACAACAGCCACCGCCCTGTTTTAATTGATACAGCACTTCCGGATGTTATGAGGTACAGTAGCAGCAATTAGCAAACCAGTTTTTGAGATGTTTGGGATTCATTA
>NZ_JAUBQB010000179.1:0-1880 GCF_036701035.1 Microcoleus sp. Pol7_B2
TGGA
The DNA here is from genome assembly GCF_036701035.1 of Microcoleus sp. Pol7_B2. Classification (NCBI taxonomy): domain Bacteria; kingdom Bacillati; phylum Cyanobacteriota; class Cyanophyceae; order Oscillatoriales; family Microcoleaceae; genus Microcoleus; species Microcoleus sp. Pol7_B2. Next base: position 5 of record NZ_JAUBQB010000179.1, read on the forward strand.
ATAATAATGAATCCTCCTGTATTTATTGTTTTAAGCACTGCATAGCTCTTAACTGAACCGTATTGCATTATATAGGAGAAGCCATAGCTATATTGCCATGCTTCGGCTTCCCGCCAATTTTTCACTTCAAACGAGCATTTTTGCGTGCCAAAGTAATCTATTGGTATTTCGTAGAAAAATTTCGACTGCTTGATTTCATAGCCGAGTTGTTTGTATAAACTTAAACCTGCTTCGTTATTGATATCCACATCTAAACTAATTTTTTTGATTTGATGATGATTTTGGCATTCTTCCAGGAGATAAGCTAACAGTTGTTTTGCTATACCTTGGCGTTGAAATTTATGAGCAACAGCTAAATAATTTATACTTAAGGATTCCATAAATTTTAGCATTTACATATCCAGCTAGATAACCTGCTAAATTTACTGTAAAAAATTCTGGATATTTTTGAGTAAAATCGCCTTCTTCTATCACTTTACTAATGTATCGTGATACTAAAGGGCTTAAGAATATCCAATCGCATATAAAATCTTTGGGAAAAGCCTTTTTATGTAGTATTTCTATACTGCTACTTTCCGATGGTAAAGCTTGTCTAACGAGCGCACTGTTTTCTTTCATCATCTAAGTCCTTCATTATTTTACTGGGGACTACAGCAACTGATTCTCTTCGCAGAACTTTTTCAACTGTCTTAACCAAAATTTTTACATCCATAAATAAAGACCAATTTTCAACGTAGTACACATCAAAAGCAAGTCTTTCATCCCAGAATAGGTTATTCCGACCGTTAATTTGTGCTAATCCGGTAATGCCTGGAAGTACATCGTGCCGCTTTGTTTCTCGGTCAAAATAATAAGGTAAGTATCTGGGCAAAAGCGGTCTTGGGCAAACAATATTTTTCAGCCCTAACAGCCGCTGCCTGTTTAGCGCCAACTACTTGGCAGAATTCTTGCTCGAAAGCGTCTACATGGGGGCCGACGGGGGCGATCCAGTTGGTATCAAAGGCTTCTTTGACGAACTCCTGTTCGAGGGAACCCATGTGAGGTGTTGAGAGGAGGATTTGTTTGGTCATTTTTCAGCTAAGTTGATAATGAATTATTGAAAATGCTAATTTCTTAACTTATTTTCCCTTGCCCAATTTTATAGCAATACAGCAGCCAGAAGAAAATTGTACCCATAAATATAAAGAACGCAAGTAAAGTAACATTTATCAATACTCCGGACAGTTTTTCAAGAGGGATGCGAGGGCTTCGGCAAGCAACGCTTACGCAATAAATCACAGAAGCAAAAAAAGTGAGTGCAATCTGAACCCAAAATGAACAGAAAAAAAGGCGCTCTTTTAGGTTAAGCTATAAAAACACACAAGCTTAACAGATTGCCTTATGAAGATTATTGAATCCATCTTACAACAAATGCCAGGGATTAGTCAACCCCAAAAGAAGTTTTTAATCACTTTATTCTCAACTATTTTACTGAGCTATGGCAAAATCAACTTCACGAATCTCAGCCGTTATAGTTGTTTGAGTGAAAAAACTTATCGTCGTCACTTTCTCAAAACATTTAACTTTCCACAATTAAATCACTATTTCCTAGAAAAAGCCTGAAATCCTGAACACACAGTCATTGCTGTTATTGATTGTTCTTTTTTAAGAAAAAGTGGCAAAAAAACTGACGGTAAAGCTTACTTTTATAATGGTGTAGCTGGTAAATCGGAACAGGGGTTGGAAATTTCTGTGATTTCTCTTGTCGAAATTGAGACTCGTTTATCTTATAGGTTAAGCGTACAACAAACTCCGTCACATCCTCCCATAACGCCGGTAAAAAAACTGCCACCAAACCCGAAGAATTGCTGGTCTAATAAATCTCGCAAAAAACCGG
>NZ_JAUBQB010000180.1:0-1868 GCF_036701035.1 Microcoleus sp. Pol7_B2
CAAATTCAGAAAATCGAGAGAAGTAATAGTATTATCAGCCCCAAAAACCTGAGCTAAAACCTCGCCTGTGGCAGCAACTTGCAGCAGTGTGCCCTTCGCCGTCGAGTTAATTTGCAAAGCCTCAAAACTCAAGCCACCAGCCAGGACAAACTTATCAGTTCCTACGGAAAAATTGAGCACAGTATCAATACCACTATTAGCGCTTAACACAAAGTGATCATTCCCCACACCCCCAATCAAAGTATCATCTCCGCCATCACCAAACAGCCAGTCATCTCCTGCACCCCCATTGAGAATATCGCTATCTTTCCCTCCGTAAATAGTGTCATTTCCCGAGTCACCGTTGAGAGTATCTTGACCTTCATTGCCGTATAACAGGTCATCGCCACTACCACCATTAATACAGTCTTGCTGACCCTCAGGGCCGACAGCGCCTCGCAGATTTTCCCCACGATCGCCACTAATGGTATCGTTACCTTCATCGCCGCACAAAATATCGCTGCCCGAGTCGCCGTACATCAAGTCGTTGCCCGCATCTGCCTGTACCAAGTCGTCATCCTTGCCGCCACGAAGGGTATCGTTACCAAAACCCCCACTCAAAGAATCGGAACTCTCACCGCCGCCCTGAAAGTCATTTCCATCTCCCCCAAATAGCAAGTCGCGGCCGTTGGCATCCCACACTAACTCGTTTTGCAAGCCGCCATAAAGCGAATCGTCCCCCTCATCCCCGACCATGGTGTCGGAACCGAGTTCGCCCCAAATCCTGTCGTGATCTTTGCCACCGTAAACTAAGTCATTACCTTTGCCGCCAAAAATGCTATCGTTACCGCTGCCACCGCCGATGATATCGCCGGTGTCGTTACCGAAAATTAAGTCGCCTTCCTCCGTGGCAACTGTATTGGCTGGTTGAGTGCCGTAGTCGCCGATTATGGTGTCGGAACCTAGATTGCCGTAGAGAGTATCCGAGTCTGTTTCGCCGAAAATGCGATCGTTGCCTTTGCCTGCAAACACCACATCCGGGCCGTTGCCACCTCGCAAGGTATCGTCTTGTTCTTCGCCGTTAAGTAGGTCGTTGCCATCGCCTCCCAATAGCAAATCGAAGCCGTCGGGGTCGCTATCGAGGGAGTTGAGGACGCCACCAAACACCGAGTCATCTCCGTTGTCGCCGGAAAGGGTATCGGGGCCTTTGTCACCCCAAATCAGGTCGTTGTCGATACCACCGTAAGCGATGTCAGGGCCTTTGCCGGAGTAAACGGTGTCTGAACCTTGATTGCCTGAAATGGCGTCGCCTGAAGACCCGCCGAAAATCAGGTCGCCGTCGTTACCAGTCAAGTCGATGTTGTTGCCGTTGTCGCCGACTATGCTGTCGGCACCGCGATCGCCGTACAATGTGTCTGCATTGCGATCGCCAGAAATGCGATCGTCTTGTTTGCCGCCAAATACGGCATCGGTTTGTTTGCCGCCGTAAACGATGTCGTTGTCCTTACCTGCTGCGATGAAGTCTCGCTGTTGGTCGCCGAAAGCGATATCGCTGCCTGCTTCACCTAACACTGTGTCGTCGCCACCTTGGGAAAGAAATAGTTGGTTGGTTTCGTTTCCTGTTAAGGAATCGTTTCCGGAAGTGCCGATGCTGGTGTTTTGGATGTCGATGAGTTGGGCGGCGTTTGAGTCGAAGTTAAGTATTTGCTCTGGCTGGGGTTGGATAAATGTGAGCGGGGGCAGCAAGGGTAAGGGGTCGCAACCGCAACTGGTATCGGGTTCGGGTACTGGGTTGAATATGGGGGTTGGTTCTGGCGTCGGTGTTGGTTGTTCGGGGGCGGGTGTTGGTGGTGTTGGTGTTGGCGCCGGTGTTGGTGGTGTTGGTGTTG
>NZ_JAUBQB010000132.1:0-9285 GCF_036701035.1 Microcoleus sp. Pol7_B2
CGGACCTATCTTTTTTTACCATAATCCAGTCAAATCCTTATTCTATCTGGCTTTGAGCGGGGTTGTCACCCCGCCAGCTGTAGAAGAGATTTTAATCACCGAGTTATCTGTTGGGCGGTTTCTACTAACTTACTTCCGCACCATCACAGAGCGGATCACAGCATTCGGCTGATACTTATTAGTCTGATAAAATCCCCCTTGACCAGCGCCATAAACTCCCCCAAATTGTTTCCCTTCAGCCTTGGGAACAAACATAATGTTTCTAGTGGGTTGCTTGGCAAATACAACCCCTTCTCTCGATTCATTATCGACGTTATAAGATAAAGTAGCTTTGCCGTAAATTGCCTCAGCTTGTTTCAGAGTCATTCCTGGTCCGACGCCCTGAACAGTTTTATAATTAGCATTTTCAGTCATCAAAAGTTCAATGACATCCGTATCTTTTAGCTTTGTCCCCGCAGCATAGATAATCCGATATTGCACTTTTCCCGACTGGCTGACAGCCACAGCATCAAAGTCTACCATAAAAGGAGACTGTACCTTAAACTGTGCTGTGGAACCGAGAGCCTTTTTCAATTGTCCTAAAGTCATCCCCACCTTCGCCGCTCCAATTGTGCGATCGGAAATTGTTAAACTTGCAGAAGGTGTTTTTTGAGCAGCATTTGCCGCTTCTCCCAGCACATTTGTAGCCCTAAGCGCAACAGTGGAACCGGGAGTGGAAATTAAGGTGAGATAACTGCCGATCGCCAGCAAAGCAGCTATCATTGATCCAGACAAAACTTTAACATTCAACATGACTAATTCTCCTAGATTTCAAATGCGACTATCTACCCGCATCTTTTTGACCATCCTGGGCCTCACCCTCCTAGTTTGGATTCTCAGAGGTGTTGGCCTCTTGACATTCATTCCCGGTGGTGTCATTTGGATACTGATTTTTCTGTCTTTTGTTGCGGGCATCCTCAGCACTGTACTCCGTAGGTAAGACAGCATCCGGCAAATAACAATTAACAATTCAAAATTAACAAATTATTTTAATTTTGATTGTTTGATAGCCTTTCCCACGGTCACATTCAACTGAGCGCCTATCAGCATTACCAAAGAAGAAATATCCAGCCACAGCAGCAACACAATAAAACTTCCGATTGTGCCGTAAGTCCAAGTGTAATTGCCCAAATGCAAAACATAAAACCGAAATAAAGCTGAAAATAGCGCCCACAAAATAGCAGCAAAAATAGCTCCCGACAAAATAGGAATATCTGGTTGACGGCGACTAGGCCCGTAGCGGTAAATAAAGGCAAAAGCCAGTGATACAATTCCCAAAGAAATCGGCCACCGCCACAGCCGCCAAACACCTAACAGTTGCGACTCCAAAGGGCAATTGCCGGCGAGGAGCAAGCAATTTTGGACATCTTTTAAATCGCAATTGGCGACGGACTCCAGCAGGCAACTCTGGCGGGCAATAGCTTGTACAATTAAGTCGCTGACAAATACTACTCCCGATGCCAGAATCAATAGTATAATTGTGCCGACACTCAGCGCCAGAGAAATAAGTTTTGCTTTCCAAAATGGTCGAGTTCGAGCGATCGGGGTTTCATGGATGCGATCGAGTGCAGCCATCGCCGCGCTCATTACTCCAGAAAAGGCCCAAATCGCCCCAAGAAAGCTCACTGAAAATAGCCCTTTACTCCGAGTTAACAGAATTTCTTTGATTAAGCCACCAATCAACTTCCGCACGTCATCGGGTATAATTTCGCCCAAAAGACGGGCGATTTGATAAAGTGTTGACTGCAAAGGTTCAAAGAGAGCGATCGCAGATAAAATAGCCAACAGCCCCGGAAACAGCGCCAGCATAGAATTGTAGGCCATTTCCGCAGACAGCCCCGGCAAGCGCTGCTCTCCCGCCTTCGCCCCGACTTCCTTGAGCGTGCCCCAAGTCAAACACCGACAAAACAGCCAAAAACCCCAAAATTTCCGTTTGAGAGCTCGAAGCAAGCTTAAAAGCGCCTTAAACAAAGCTAAAATCAGGTAGCGCAACCAGTAAAAAATGTTCATAGCGCACAGGAGAGGGGAAACTAGAAAAGGCAAAATGGATGCAGGACGATCGCGCAACTGGAAATAAGGAGCGTTACTTAATTAAGCCATTGCTAATTTAAAATCTAAAATCTAAAATCTAAAATCTAAAATCAATATGGCTCAGGATGTCAGACAGTGGTTAGATGAAATCAAGCGGCTGCAACAGCAGTTAACAGAAGTTTCGCGCGATCGAGATGAGGCCGGTGAAAGTGCGGCTCAGTGGCGCCAACTTTACAATACCGAAGCCGAGCAGCGGCGGAATGATGCCAAATTAACTCAGCAAATCATCGCTTCTCTGGAAGCACAAATAGAGCAGTTACAAAATTTTTCCCCCATTGTGCCCCAAGGTGATGATGCTGGGGTGGCTCGCCAGCAAGAAATCGCACAACTGCAAACAGTAGGCGAACTTAAAGCTAAGTTAGCAGAAGTTCTCGAAGAGCGCGATCGGGCGATCGAACAAGTTAAACAACTCACTCAAGCCCTCAAACAAGAAGAAGCCCGTCACGCCGAAACTAGCAAAAATTTAACTAGCGCCCTCGGAGATGCCGTTGACTTGCTCACGAAAGCCCAAAATCCTGCCCCTGCAAAAACCGAGACAGTATATTCTTTGGAGATAGTACCTACTCGCACTGCAAATCCTGGCGAAACTGCTCTGGAAATCCGCCAAACTTCCGCCCCAGGCAAAAATCCCGCCCAGCTTCCACCTTCTAAAAATCAGTTACTCGATTTACCGCCGTTTGGGAATTAGGAGTTAAAAATTCAGGAAGTGTCGGCATGGCGATTACCATCGGCAGGTGGGATTTAGTCAGGGATTCCTTGTTTTTGTTTTTCCTGCCATTAAGCGGCATTAATTCATCGGCTTCTTTATTATTTCGCACCTACAGAAGGTTTACTAATCGATGTAACTGTACTAGAACCCAACATATAATCTGCATTCAAAATTTTGAAAACTGCCAAAACATCTGCCTCGCGTCGTACCAATCTACAGTCTTTAGATAGAACTTAATCGAGCTAAATTTTACTAATATCGACAACGACTGATCCGCGAGGAAACTTCATGAAGGCAGAGATATCCATAGTCTGGAAAAAGATTCAGAGCATGATCGACAGCTTTATGATCATGCTGCCTAATATTGTGCTGGCGTTAATTGTCTTTGCAATTTTTTACTTTGTGGGTAGGCAAATTAAGAGAGTGGTCAGGCGAGTTACCCGCCACCACCACCAAGCTCGAAATTTGGGGCTGGTGTTAGGACGGTTAGCCCAGAGTGCGATCGTTCTAGTTGGTCTATTTATTTCTCTTTCGATTGTAATTCCCACATTGAAAGCTGGCGATTTGGTGCAACTACTGGGAATTAGCGGGGTGGCGATTGGTTTTGCCTTTCGCGATATCTTGCAAAACTTCTTAGCCGGTATCCTAATTCTGTTGACGGAACCGTTCCGAATCGATGACCAGATTGTGTTTAAAAACTTTGAGGGAACGGTAGAAAATATTGAGACTCGCGCTACAACAATCCTAACCTATGATGGCCGGCGGATTGTCATTCCAAATGCCGAATTGTTTACTAATTCGGTGACAGTGAATACCGCTTTCGATAAACGCCGCACCGAATACGATTTTAGTATTGGTTACGGCGACGATATTGATTGCGCCAAGCAGTTAATGCTGGAAGCATTGTACAGCGTAAAGGAGGTGTTGAAAGATCCTGCACCCGATGTGCTGGTGCTTGAGCTAGCAGAAAGTACCGTCAAGATCCGCGTTCGGTGGTGGATTGCTCCGCCGCGCCGAATTGACGATATGCGATCGCGCGACAAGGTAATTTGTGCTATTAAAAAAAAGCTTGTGGAAAACGGCATCGATTTGCCTTATCCCACGCGACAAATTTTGTTTCACGACCAAACCGAAGAAACCGATGGCGATCGCTCCCAGCAGCGCGAAGGATGGCCCGCTGGTAAAAGTAAAGTTCCGAAACCTCGCCGTATTGGCGACTCTTTCGGAAAACATGCCCTTGGGCGATCGCAACAAGACGGCAACGGAAAATCTTAACTGCATCACCAGTCATGCCAAATGTCAAGCTGAGCAAACTTTGGGATTCGCTGCACTTCGATCCTGCAACCGGAATTGATATCACTCGCCGAGCGATTAAAGGATTAACAAACCCGATGGATATCATGCCTAATTTTTAAGCAAAAACCACAGTCCGATTGCCGTAAACTAAAACACGATTTTGTAAATGATATCGCACGGCTCTTGCTAACACAACCCTTTCTAAATCTTTACCTTTGCGAACCAAATCAGACACTTCATCACGGTGACTGACGCGCACAACATCTTGTTCGATAATCGGACCCGCATCTAAATCGGGTGTAACATAGTGGGCTGTTGCACCGATAATTTTTACCCCTCTTTCATAAGCTCTTTCGTAGGGATTTGCACCCACAAACGCGGGTAAAAATGAATGGTGAATATTAATCACATTGGGAAATTTCCTGATAAAGTCTTGACTCAAGATTTGCATATATTTAGCCAAAACTACTAAATCAATATTATATTTTTTAATAAGTTCTAACTGTTGTGCTTCTTGAATAGCTTTATTGTCTTTAGTAATGGGAATATACTCAAAGTCGATACCATATTGTGCGGCAAGAGGCTTTAAATTTTGATGGTTGCTGATTATCAGCGGAATTTCACCTCTGATTTCTTGCGCTCGCTGTCGCCAAATCAAGTCTAATAAACAGTGATCTTGACGGCTTACCCAGATCGCGATGCGTCGAATTTTTTGGGAGAAATGCAATTGCCAATTGGCTTCTAAGTCCTTGGCTATTTCACTAAAAGCAGGTGTTATTTGTTCGGGGCTTAAGTCAAAACCGTCTAATTGCCATTCTAGCCTGCTCAGAAATAATCCGGCGGTAAAATCTGTATGGTGATCCGCGTGAATGATATTGCCGTTGTGGGAGGCGATAAAATTGGCAAGTAAGGCGACGAGTCCTTTGCGATCGGGACAGGCAATTAACAGGGTTGCAGTAGGCTTGGTCATTGTATAATCGCTAAGGTTTTATTGATGCTCCGCACCATATAAGCTCTTTGAAGTTATTCTGTAGGGTGTACGCTATGCAGCTTACTGTTACTCGAAATACCGCCGTTTGGTAATCAGGAATTTAAAATACTGCTTGCTCCGAAGATTTGTTGTGCGGTTAACTGCAAGTCGGGGAAGAGTGAAGAAATCAGTCGATCGCTCTTTTGAAACAACTGTTTTTGATACTCATCTTCTCGCAGCCTACAAATCGTAATTGTCGGCTGTTTGGGTTTGCCAATATATTCTCTGCCGCCAATGCCCAGATAATCCACAATCCAATACTCAGGCACTCCCAGCATTGCATAATCTTCAACTTTGCGGGCGTAGTCGTTCTGCCAATTGGTGCTGACGACTTCAGCGATTAGTTTAATTGAGTTTCCCAATGTAATTACAGGTTCTTGTTGCCACAAAGGTTCATTAATTAGTTGAGTTCGATCTACTACAAGTACGTCGGGGCGAAACGCTGTTGCTGTTCCTAATAGTTTGATGAGACAGCGAGGGGGAATAAAGTAGGGTAGACCCACCCGATCGATTTCTACATTGAGTTTTCGACCGAGGAAGGCGGATACTTGTTCGTGCGGCCCCGTTGGTTCCCTTTCGCTTAATTCACCATCGATTAGTTCGTAACGCTCGCTGTCGCCAAAGTTGGCAATAAATTCATCAACACTTAGAAGTCTGGCAGGTGATTGAACCATTCTGTTTGCTCCTGGTGATGAATTAAGAATTTTTTTAAGGAACCGCAGAGGACGCAGAGGACGCAGAGGAAGAGAAGAGAGAGAAGATGACAAAGAGTTTTCCTTCTTCCCTGTTCCCTCTTCCTTCTGCTAAAATCCCATCGCCCCAGCTACTGCATCCAAAGTCGGAGCAATCCCACTTTTAAATTGATTGTTGCTGTGATTAATTGCGGTATCCGGGTCTTTCAAACCGTTACCAGTGAGCACGCAAACCACCGTCGCCCCAGTCGGAACTTGGTCTTTTACCTTCAGCAAGCCGGCCACAGAAGCTGCACTCGCCGGTTCGCAGAAAATCCCTTCTTGCGATGCTAACAAGCGGTAAGCGTCGAGAATTTCGGCGTCGGTGACTGCGGCAAAACTGCCGCGGCTGGCTTCGGAAGCTGCGATCGCCTGTTTCCAGCTAGCCGGATTCCCAATCCGAATTGCCGTCGCCAGGGTGTCCGGGTGCGCCACTGGTTGGCCCGTTACCAACGGCGCAGCCCCCGCGGCTTGAAATCCCATCATCTGCGGCAAGCGCGAACATTTTTTGGCTTGGTGGTATTGACAAAAACCCATCCAGTATGCTGTGATGTTTCCCGCATTTCCGACGGGAATGCACAGCCAGTCGGGGGCGTCGCCCAAGGCGTCAACGACTTCAAAAGCTCCGGTTTTCTGACCTTCCAAGCGGTAAGGATTGACAGAGTTGACCAATGTCACGGGGTAGTTAACGGCCATTTCGCGGACAATTTCTAAGGCTCGATCGAAATTTCCGCCAATCGAAATGACTTCCGCACCGTAAAGCAAAGCTTGCGCCAGCTTGCCCAAAGCCACGTAACCCTCGGGAATCAACACGAAAGCTCGCATCCCCCCGCGTCGGGCGTAGGCGGCGGCGGCGGCTGAAGTATTACCGGTACTGGCGCAAATTACTGCTTTGGCACCAGCTTCCTTCGCCTTGGAAATCGCCATTGTCATCCCCCGGTCTTTGAAACTACCAGTGGGGTTGAGTCCGTCGTATTTCACCAGGACGCGCACGTCTCGACCGATGATAGAGGCGATCGCAGGTGCTGGAATCAGGGGAGTATTGCCTTCTTGGAGGGTCACTACCGGCGTGGTTTCTGTCACCGGCAGGTAGGGGCGATAAGCTTCGATCAAGCCGGGCCAGCCGTAGCGTTTCGGCTCGGTGGCGCGGGCAGCAGAGTTAGGAGCAGAGTCAGTAGCAGGTAGAATCAGGGTCACGGTGTCAATGGTTTTAGGCAATGGCCGAAGAATTTACACTAATTTTAGCTCGATCGGTTAATTTGATGTTTAATACGATCGGTTCAGGTTAAAGTAACTTAATGGTGTGAATGTGTAGATATGTCTACCCAATTACTAATGTCAAATAATTCATCGACTCTTTCCCGGCCTCAAGTTACCGCGAGCAATCCCGAAATGGCTAGTTCTTCTACGCTATCGACCAGTTTTGCCCGCAAAGTAAATTCAGTGAAGTGCCCCTACCAAGCCGATCAGCAAGTTAAGTTCCTGCACTTGCAAGCGGAAATCGAATCCTTGCTGCTGGAAGTGCAAAGCCTCAAACAGCGCTCGATCGCTGGCTTGCGGGAGATCGACCCCATTTCTGGCAGGAACAGCAATTAGCTGACAACAGTCGCTAATGCTAATTGTCCTGGCCCTGTGTTATAAAAACGAATGTTTTGCTACCCGCAGTGTTTTTTGCCAAAAGTGCTAGAAATTCCTAACTGCGGATAGCGATCGCTAGCTTTTGCTAAAACGCGCTTGCCTACAGCTCAACTCGTCTGCTGCTTGCTGGCAACGAGCTGACATTTTACGGCGCTTTTTTATTGCGCTAATTTGTTAAGCCATCCTCATGGCATACGGAGAATCGAAATCAGTTTATGACAGCATCGATCGAAAAACCACTAAATTTGACATCCGCAAGTGACACTTCCAACCTGCGCCTGAAAGATATTCTCAAAACCCTGCCGCGGGAAGTATTCGCCAAAAACCCCCGCAAAGCTTGGACAAAAGTAATCGTCAACGTTCTTTTAGTTGCTGTCGGTTACTGGGGCATAGCAGTCTCTCCTTGGTTTCTACTACCCCTAATGTGGATTTTCACAGGAACCGGATTAACCGGTTTTTTTGTGATCGGTCACGACTGCGGTCATCGGTCATTTGCTAACCGCCGCTGGGTAAACGATTTAGTCGGACATATCGCATTTCTGCCGTTAATTTATCCGTTTCACGCATGGCGGCACGGACACAATTATCACCACAAGCACACCAATAAAATTGGCGAAGATAATGCTTGGCAACCGATGACAGCAGAAGACTACGCTGCTGCTCCCAAGGCTTTACAAATAGCTTATAGTTTAATTTTCGGTCGGATGTGGTGGATCGGCTCGATCGCCCACTGGGCAAAAGTGCACTTTATGTGGTGGCGGTTCAAAGGACAACAGAAACAAGAACAAGTGCGGTTTTCAGTTTTTGTAGTTTTAATCGGTGCTGCGATCGGATTCCCGATTTTAATTGCAACCACAGGCATTTGGGGATTTGTCAAATTTTGGTTGATGCCCTGGCTGGTTTACCATTTCTGGATGAGCACTTTTACGATCGTCCACCACACAGCACCAGACATTTCATTTAAAGAACCCGAAGAATGGAACGAAGCCCAAGCGCAACTATCGGGAACTGTTCACTGCGATTATCCCCGCTGGGTAGAGTTTCTGTGCCACGACATTAACGTGCACGTTCCCCACCACCTTTCAACTGCTATTCCCTGGTACAATTTGCGCCTCGCCCACAGCAGCTTAAAGGAAAATTGGCAAGATCATCTGTACGAAACAGAATTTTCTTGGTCTTTAATGAAGCGGATTGCCGACAACTGTCACCTATACGATCCGGCTGGCGGCTATCAGACATTGCAGGAATTTAACGCTCAAACAAAGTAGTTTTGAAGCGTGATTAATCCCCAAAAAACCCGGTTTGTCAAACACAACCGGGTTTTTCGATATTACAATCCATAGCCTTTGTAAGGGGCGGAATGCGAGCCCTACTGTCAATATCACAATCCGTACCATTATTAAATCAGTCATTCCCCATCTAAAATCTAAAATCTAAAATCGAATGACTTTCAATCCCAATAACTGCCGCAACGAAAGCGAAGTAGAAAGCAAACTCATTGTCAGCTATCTGCTACCAAAGTTAGGTTATACGCCCGACACTTGGCACCAAGAAATCGCATTTGGGAATATTCGTCTAGACTTCCTCTCATTTGCCACCCAAGTTATCCCCATAGTTGTCGATGCAGACTCGCCGATGAGTGTAGTTATGGAGGCTAAACATCCGAAGGAAAATTTATACCATTTTTCTAAAGATGTGCTAGAGATAAAGAATGTAAGATCCAAGACCATCCTGTGAGAAAACCAATGACA
>NZ_JAUBQB010000133.1:0-9238 GCF_036701035.1 Microcoleus sp. Pol7_B2
TTATATTTAACTCTGCTTGAATATATCGATCGCTCCTGCTCTTGGTTGGCGATCGATTATTCAGCAAGCCCTAAATAAATACTCCTGAACAATCTATTGATAAACTAAAACAAGCTAAGCTATTGAGTCATTTTCCCAAGTCTATGAATTAGAGTCTGATGTTTGTCTCAGGCCTCTTTCTATTAATGAATTACACGAATTTCTGACTTTAGAAGATGCCGAAGCCTCTGACACTTACGAATCCAGGAAAGTTTATGCCTAAAAACCTTCCATTTTTAAAACCTAAAGCATTACAGCAATTGCCTAATCAATACCCCAATCTTTCAGTTGTTGTGTAACTGATTGGATAGGCAAAGCAGCAGTAGTACCAGTACCAGATATAACCAGCTCTTGATTCTGTGTTCGACTGATGGTGTAACTACCTTTCCACACAACGCCAACAACGCGATTTTGCTGGTCTAATACGGGACTACCAGAATTACCGCGAGCTATAATTGCAGACATTTCTAACTCTTGGTCAGTCTTGGTGATGACTTCTCCTGTTGCAACTGTCGAATCCTGGGTGGTGTAGGGATATCCAATAATGCGGATAGGTGCGTTGACGGCAACAGAGGCCGAGGCTCTGGGCAAAGGCTGAATATCTTTCGGAATGTCGGTGACTTCTAGTAAAGCTAAATCTAGGTTGTCAGAGGCAGCAGTAATTTTAACACTCTTAGCGGGTTTCCGCTTGCGGAATTCGCCTGAGAGCGGTTTACTGTAAAATTCAACTTCAATTTTTTTATCGCCCTGGGGTGTATTTTTGCCCGCCGTTGCCACGTGGCGATTGGTAAGAACCCAACCTTTGTTTCCCTGCCGTTTTACCACCCACCCAGTACCATAATTTAACTCGGAAGAACTTTTAACAATAACTCGGACAACAGACCGCTTTAATGAAACAAAAGGTTCATCTTTTAAACTGGGCAATCGCTCTGGAATAGCCAACAATTGCGGATTTTTTTGCAGAGCTAAGAGCCGTTCCGTCTCTTTGAGAAATAATTTAACACTCAGAGAGTTGGGATCTAATGCAATTGCCCTCTTACAGGCTTCAATTACTCGATCGAACTTCCCTTGTTGCTGTAAAGTAAAAATTAAATTGATGTGAGCTTGGGTATTTTTAGGGTTGAGTTGAATCGCTTTTTGATAGGTGGCGATCGCTTCATCTGGTTTCCCCTGCTTGTTCAGGATCACGCCCAGGCTGTTGTAGGCACTGTCATTTTTAGGGTTGAATTGAATCGCTTTTTGAGAGGTGGCGATCGCCTCTTCCAGTTTCCCCTGTTTCTGAAAAATCGCACCTAAATAGTAATAATCTTCAGCATCATTGGGATCTATTTGGATGGCTTGGCGGTAAGCTGCGATCGCCTCATCTAATCTCCCCTGTTGCTGTAGGGCCCAACCTAAACGGCTGTAAGCTTCGGCATCATTGGGATTTATTTGGATGGCTTGGCGGTAAGCTGCGATTGCTTCATCTGGTTTGCCTTGGAAAAAAAACAGCAGATGGCCCAGACTTTTATAAGCTTTGGTATCGTTTGGATCTATTTGGACGGCTTGGCGGTAAGCTGCTATTGCTTCATTAAATTTCCACTTGTCAGAAAGCGCATTGCCGAGTAAGTTGTAAGCCCAAGCAAACTGAGGGTCAACTTTAATGGCTTGGCGGTAAGCTGCGATCTCTTCATCTTCTGCATTTTGACTACGCTGCACAATCGCTTGAACAATATAAGCAAAGGAGGTGAGGCGATTGGTAAACCACGGCAGTGTCGCTGCTACGTATAACAATAAGAAAACTGAGGTTAACTTGGGCAAGAATTTTTTAGGAACTTTTGGTAAAGGCATAATCTTTCTTTATTTCTAAGTTCGATAAGCCTAGTCTACTTCCTCTGAACTTGGTATGCTTTTCACAACTCCAGTTTGACTATAAATCTGTAACAATTAAAAATATAGTAGCTGTTCAGAAATTCTCTCAATGACTTTTATCCCATCCGAAGCGTTTAAATCTATTAGTTATCCCGATCGCACCGTAAAAAGAGCCGATCGCGCCGTCCGGTGCAGCCCTTTTCAATTACACTTCTTCCAGACCATCCGCGATAACAGTGTTTTCCTAACTGCGATCGCCTCAAATTCCGGTGTCGAAAGCGGCTACACGCGATCGCCCGTATCCGAACTCGTAGCCGAAAACTCCCTGCTGTGGCTGATCCAAGTCGGCGTGTTGCGGCGGGAAGTAGACGGACAAGGGATTACCGACAGTTTTCGCCTCACGCCCCTGGGCCGCCAACTCGTGGAAAAATGGGAACAGGAGGCACAGGGAGTGCCGGCCGCGTCATTGTGCGATCGTATGGGAAATGCCGTCAGCCGCGGGTTGGGAGTATTTCTATGAGGGGTTTTCACTTGCCCTAGTTCGACAGTCCGACAGGGAATGAAATCCCTGTCTCATAGCAAAAGTCGGTTAAAACCGACTGCAAGTCTAAATTCAACTTGATGTTGAGTTTCGCATTTCACGTTAATCAACCTCCTCATTCCTCTTGCAGAGGACTTCCGCTATGAGACAGGGATTTCACTCCCTGTCGGACTCGCCGTCAAACGAGTTAGACCCCTTAAAGCGGTCAAGCGAAGGACGGGGTTTTAGACCCATTTTCTTGATAAATTAAATGCGCGATCGCTTAACTAATACAAATTAAATTTAAATCGACTAAAAACAATGGTTCAAACCGCTTCTAAACCTTTGAGTCTCGATGATTTTCTCCAACTGTCGGAAACCAAACCCGCCAGCGAATTCCTTGATGGTCAAATTATCCAGAAACCTATGCCCCAAGGAAAACACAGCACAATTCAAAGCGATTTGGGTGCTGAGATTAACCGGGTACTCAAACCCCAACGCATCGCCCGCGCCTATTCAGAATTGCGCTGTACCTTTGGCGGTCGATCGACAGTACCCGATCTTGTAGTCTTTACCTGGGAACGCATTCCCCGCGACGAAAACGGCGAAGTAGCCAACACTTTCGCCATCGCCCCCGACTGGACAATCGAAATTCTTTCCCCCGACCAAAGTCAAACTAAAGTCGTCCGCAACATTCTCCACAGTCTCCGTCACGGAACCCAGATGGGCTGGTTGATTGACCCGGAAGAAGAAGTGGTATTTGTCTATTTTGCCGATCGCACCATAGCAGTTTTTGAAGAACCGGGCGATCGCATCTCCGTTCCAACCTTTGCCGAATCCTTTAATCTCACCGTCGGTGAAATGTTCAGTTGGCTGACTCAGTAGCGCCACCTCGATTTATGAATGATTTAACCGCAGAGGGCGCAGAGGGCGGGGAGGAGGGAGAAGAGAGATCGCCCTACGGATTTGCTCCGATCAAATGTGCGGTCGATCGCTTATACTAAAATATCTGGCTGTCAGCTCTTCAATGACGAGAGATGACTAAAGTTGTCACTACAAACTTAATTATGATTATTTAACCGGACTTGATATCATCTTTCAAATAACCGCTAACTACTAACAACTAACTACATAAAACGTTTCTCAAAAATGGAAGCTAAATCTTACAAAGACACGGTAAATCTGCCCAAAACCAAGTTTGATATGCGCGCCAACGCCGTCAAACGGGAACCAGAATTGCAACAATTTTGGGCCGATCAAGAAATCTACGATCGCCTTTCGGAAAATAACCCAGGCGATTTGTTCATCCTCCACGACGGGCCACCCTACGCCAACGGACAACTTCACATCGGCCACGCCCTCAACAAAATCCTCAAAGACTTTATCAACCGCTACCAAATGCTGCGCGGCAAAAAAGTCCGATACGTTCCCGGTTGGGATTGTCATGGATTGCCGATCGAACTTAAAGTATTGCAGAACATGAAATCGGAGGAGCGGCTAAATCTTACCCCGATCGAACTCCGCCGCAAAGCCTCCGCCTTCGCGCAGCAAACAATGGAACAGCAGCGCGAATCCTTCCAGCGCTACGGCGTTTGGGGCGACTGGAAACACCCGTATTTAACCATGAAACCCGAATACGAAGCCGCTCAAATCGGCGTTTTCGGTCAAATGGTGCTCAAAGGCTACATCTACCGCGGCTTCAAACCTGTTCACTGGAGCCCGAGCTCGAAAACAGCCCTCGCCGAAGCGGAATTAGAATATCCCGAAGGCCACACGTCGCGCAGCATCTACGTCGGCTTTCATGTGAAAAAATTGTCAAAATCCCTGCAAACGAAGCTCAAGCGCTATATGCCGAGCCTCTGGGCGGCGATTTGGACGACTACTCCCTGGACAATTCCGGCAAACTTGGCGATCGCAGTCAATCCCGAACTGACTTATGCGGTGGTGGAACCGCCGGCAAATTCGCACATCGCACAACAATTTATGTTAGTAGCTGTCGATGCGGTCGATCGGCTGTCGGCAACTTTTAACACTCAATTAAAAATACTCGCCACCTTCAAAGGCAAAGAATTAGAAGGTTGCAGTTACAAACACCCCCTGTTCGATCGCGAAAGTCCAATTGTTGCCGGCGGTGACTACATTACCGCTGACTCAGGAACCGGATTGGTGCACACCGCACCGGGACACGGACAAGAAGACTTTATCGTCGGAAAACGCTGCGGTTTGCCAGTTTTAACGCCCGTAGATGAGAACGGAAATTTCACCGCAGAAGCCGGACAGTTCGCAGGTTTAAATGTCCTCGGAAACGGCAATGCAGCAGTCATTGATGCCCTTGCTGACGCAAATTGTTTGATTAAAGAGGAAAGTTACGCTCACTCTTATCCTTACGATTGGCGCACGAAAAAGCCGACCATTTTTCGGGCGACAGAACAGTGGTTTGCCTCGGTTGAAGGGTTCCGAGATGAAGCCTTAAAAGCAATCGCCGATGTGAATTGGATTCCCGCCCAAGGGGAAAATCGGATTACTGCAATGGTGGGCGATCGATCGGATTGGTGCATTTCTCGCCAGCGGACTTGGGGCGTTCCCATTCCCGTATTCTACGACGAAGAAACCAACGAACCGCTGTTAAATGAAGAAACAATAGCCCACGTGCAAGCCATCTTTGCCGAGAAAGGTTCCGATGCTTGGTGGGAATTGTCAATCGATGAATTGCTGCCGGAATCTTACCGCAATAACGGCCGCACTTACCGCAAAGGTACAGACACGATGGATGTGTGGTTTGACTCGGGTTCTTCCTGGGCCGCAGTTGCCCAAGGTCGATCGGAATTAAACTATCCTGCTGATATCTATTTGGAAGGTTCAGACCAACACCGCGGCTGGTTTCAATCGAGTTTGCTTACCAGTGTAGCAACTAACGGCGTGGCTCCTTACAAAACAGTTTTGACTCACGGTTTTGTACTCGATGAAAAAGGCCGCAAGATGAGCAAATCTGAAGGCAATGTCGTCGATCCGGCAGCCGTAATTAAGGAATATGGAGCCGATGTTTTGCGGTTGTGGGTGTCTTCGGTAGACTACTCGGCAGACGTGCCTTTGGGCAAAAACATTCTCAAACAGCAGTCGGATGTTTACCGCAAAATTCGCAATACAGCTAAGTTTTTGCTGGGCAATTTGCACGACTTTGACCCGGCAAAAGATGCCGTTGCTTACGAAGAATTGCCGGAACTCGACCGCTATATGCTGCACAGAATGGGCGAAGTATTTGCGGAAGTTCAAGATGCTTTTGAAAGCTTCCAATTTTCCAGATTTTTCCAAACAGTGCAGAATTTCTGCACGGTGGATTTATCGAATTTTTACTTGGATATTGCCAAAGACAGACTTTACATCAGCGCGACAGATACCCGTCGCCGCCGCAGTTGTCAGACGGTGATTGCAATTGCTGTGGAGAATTTAGCAAGGGCGATCGCACCTGTTTTGTGTCACATGGCTGAGGATATTTGGCAGTACCTTCCCTATCCGACTCCCTACAAGTCCGTGTTTGAAGCCGGCTGGGTGCAAATGGATGCTTCATGGCACAATCCAGAATTGGCTACTCGCTGGCAGTATTTGCGACAAGTGCGCGGCGAAGTTAACAAGGTTTTGGAAAAAGCCCGGATGGAAAAGGCCATCGGTTCTTCTTTGGAAGCTAAGGTTTTGCTGTATGTTCCCGATGTGGAAAAAAGACAGCAATTGGAAGCTTTGAATCCCAGCAGCGAAGAATTGGTGGATTATGTGCGATCGCAAAATTCAATCATCGAGTTAGCAGCAGAGGAGAAGGCAAAAGCAGCACAAGATCGACAGGAAGAACAAGCGGCAAAAGTTGCCAAAGTCTTGACAGAAAACACAATTCATGTTGAAGCGGAAACGCTCGCAGAAAAGGGCGATCGATCTTCTCAGATCGTACAGTATTCTGCCCCGGAACTGCCGGCTTCAGATTCTGGGCCAATCTTAGATAGAGCCGCCGAGTTTGTGGCTAATTTGCCTGAATACGCGGGCAAGTTTTTCACAGAATACCAAAAAGCGCTGGTAACACTTGGGCTGTTAGCCTCTGTGTTGATAACGGGCAGAGTAACGCTGGCAATTTTGGATACGATTAATCAGATTCCGGTGTTGGGAGGCTTATTGGAAGTCATCGGCATCTTATTTACAATCTGGTTTGCTTTCCGTCACTTGCTGTTTGCCGCCAACCGTCAACAACTGGGTCAAAAGATTGATTTTATGACAGCAGATGTGGTGGGCCGGACAAGCGGGCTTGTGCTTGCAGAAACAAAGGCGATCGTACTCGCACCGCCACTAGAGACAGCGCTTGTGCTTGTAGAAGAAACACAGGCGATCGTACAAACAGCCCCAGCAGAAACGGCGCTTGTAGAAACACCCCAAATCCCGGAACCAGAATTAGTTGCGATCGAACCCAAACCAGAAATTCCTGCGGAAATAGCTGTAACGCACGATTCTACAATGACCGGGAACGGTGTAGACGAACTGCGCTATTTGTTCATTACTTCGGAAGTGGAACTGGTAGAATCGAATGCAATCATGCAAGAATTGCCGTACAGTTATCAGTCTCCTGAGTTGGCGATTGGTGTAGTTAAAGCAGACGGGGAAAAGTGCGATCGCTGCTGGAATTACTCGACTCACGTCAGCGAGTCGATCGAACATCCGCTAATTTGCGAACGCTGCGTGTCAGCAGTAGACGACAAATTCTAACGTAGGGTGCGCTTCGGGAAAAAATCTTGAGTTTGTGGTTGCCACATTCACCCCGAAGCGCACCCTACAATAACTTCATTTACTTATTTCTGATTAAAAAAACGGCAGACGATTTCACCAGGGTTGTTTTGTCCAAACGCCAAAACAGTTCCATCTTTCTTAACTGTAGTGCGATCGCGGCAATTGTAGACTTCCAGAGGCTGTTTCACTCCATCAACACTCAGAATTACCCTGTATTCCCAATAGTTTTTCGCACTGCGTTTGATATCGACAATGCAAATCTCGCGCCCTTGATAATTGCGGCATACAGATGCCTCAGCAGGAAGTGCCCAGAAAAAAGATATTAATAACAACAAGCAGCAAACACATTTTCTCATCCGCGATCGCATTTTCCTTTACGCTACCCCGAACCCAGTATGCGGACGCTTGTAAGGTGGATGCAACCCCAACACAATATCATCCTCAGACACTCCCATCTCGACAAATTCCCGTGCAATATCCACTTCTGTCATATTGCGCTGAATCCAAATTTTGCCATCCTTTATATCCAAATGAATGAAACAGTTGTATATCCGCTTTAGCCCCTCCCAGCCAACATCTAGTAACTGATAGTGGTCGTGTTCCCCATCAAAAACAAGCTGGCATTCAACGTCTGAATTAGGCTTTTCTCTCCTTGCTTGTTGAGTTAGCAATTTGCGGATACACTGGCGGTAATGCTCTACTCTTTCCATTCCACAATTACCTCCTTTTGCGGATCGTAAACGACGAGTTTAAGTTGATAAACATTGACCGCTTCTTGTATAAAGGGCTCTTGAAAAAACGAGTCAAAAGTATCAAAGGGTACTGCTAGATACAGTGTTCTGTCCGGTTCTTTGATTTGTAAGGCAAGCCGATAATTCAAAAATTGACCCAAGGCGAGATGAAAGTCAGTAATTGCAGAGTTGTTGAGAAAGCTTTTAATTTCAACAGCAATTTTTTGCCCTAATTTTTCCGCCACCAAAATCTTCTCTGCGGCTAAATCAATCTCAAACTTAACACCCTAAATTTTGACGACCAGCGGATCTGCGGTGATTTCCCACTCCTCCTTCTGAAGCGCTTTTTTTACAGCATCGTCAAATAAATCTCTAGCAGCCATTTCTCCCTCATACAGCTTCTATATCTATCTTATAGCAGCCAAAGTGCGCAAGCTGCTGCGATCGATCGCCCTCAAGTGGCGACATCATAAGATAGCTGAACCATACCAGAACTATATGTCTGACATCCAGTTAACTGCAAAGCTGTAGTATTTATGGGATTAACAAATAAAGGAATTCCCTCGCCTAAAATAAGCGGATGAACCGAGAGAATCACTTCGTTGACAAAGTTTTGATTCAGGAAATCGCGAATCAGCAGAGCACCTCCCACCAACCAAATATTCTTGCCCTCAAGCAAGCGCAAATCATTGACAAAATTCTCTAAATCTGTTACCACTTCGACATCAGGAGTGGCTTGAAAATCTAGATTTTTCGTAAAAACATAACTCTTTTTTTCCTGGTACGGATACTCGCCAAAAGTTAGAACTTGTTCGTAAGTCTTTCGACCCATGAGAACCGTATCGATGCTATCTAAGAATTTATTATAACCGTAATTTTGGTCTGTAAACAGCCAGTCAATATCGCCATTTGAGCGGGCAATATAACCGTCCAAACTAGATGCAATGAATAGTACAATTTTCCGCATGGCAACACCTAGATAAATGCTCTACAGATACTTTATAATACTATAGGGGCTTTCAGTGGTCGAGAGGTACATTTTGATAATTTGTAATTTATCTTTGTAATTTATCGGCTGTATCCCACCTATTGTGCCATCGCCCTTGTCACTTCCAAAAACTCCCGCAAAATCGGCGAATTATCGTCGGCCCTCCATACCGCTGCCATCGGAACAGTTGGCGTAGATTCCGCAATACTTTTATAAATAACGCCCTTCCGTTGAATATTTTGAGCATTGGCCGGCAGCAAAGCAATTCCGGGTGCATCTCACTGTTGCAAATATATGAAAAAAGGGCGAAAATGAAAAAGCTAGTAAAACTGTGAAAAAAGATGA
>NZ_JAUBQB010000181.1:0-1839 GCF_036701035.1 Microcoleus sp. Pol7_B2
GAGTCGGCGTGACTGTAGGGTTAAATTCATAAGCGCCAATATCAACGATCGCACTTCCGTTATTATCACCATCTTGAGGGCGACTCACACCGCGCTGATCGGCAGCCGGCGCGCCCGCACCAGTACCAGTATCAATTGCCGGACTTCCTACTAGCAGCGGCAGCACAAAAGCGCCGTTAATATTTTCCAAAGGGCCGAGTAAAGGGTCTGCGATCCTCACATTTGCCGTAACATTACTATCATTAGGATCTCCGGTCGTCAGTTTAGCGGGAAATTGAAGATTGTTTCCCCCATCGATGAGCTCCCGTCCAGTGTGCTGCCTAGTTTTAAAAGAATTACTTGCCGTATTCCTATCAAAAATCGAATTCTTGACAGTAATTGGTGATTTCACAGGATCGTTAAAAGTAGCAATACCTCCGGAAAATTCAGCCGTATTCTTAGCAAAAGTCGAATTGACGATGTTAGTCGAAAAGGAATCTCTGTTAGCGACAAGCATTCCTCCGCCCTGCTTAGCAGCGCTGTTGCCGGAAAATGTACTGTTAACAATGCTGATATTTCCATTCCCTCCTGACCACAAACCGCCCCCATTATCTTCAGCTTGGTTATTAGCAAAAGTAGAGTTTGTGACAGTAAGATCCACATTTCCGTGACGAATTGCGCCTCCAGAACCTCCAACTCCTGCTATATCCTTAACAGCTTTATTGTTAACAAAAGTGCTATTTTCCAAAACTATCTTATCTTCAAGATAGCCAAATAAAAATCCTGCCCCTCCTTCTCTGGCTCCGATATTGCCATCAAAAACGCTGTTGCGGATAGCAATAGTTCCGGCAACAGGGCCGGGGGTTGCATTCGGCCCCGAAGCATTAGCGCCATCGACGTAAACTGCCCCGCCAACGCCTTTATCTGTGCGGTTGCCGGTGAATTTAGAGTTTTCGATCGTCATGCTGCCCAACAGGTTATTAACAGCGCCGCCGTAGCTGCCTTTGTTGTTGGTAAATTCGCTATCTCTGATAGTCAGAACACCGCCGCTTTTAGTGGCGATCGCCCCGCCACCACGTTCGGTATTATCCGCTAGGGAACCGTCATTGCCGCTAAACTTGCTGTTAATTACAGTCGTCGTGCTGCGAAAACCCGTGTAAATGCCGCCACCAAAACCGGCCACATTATTATTGACTTGGCAATTTTCTAAAGTTAAAGTGCTGCTACCTCCTGTTTGAATGCCACCACCGGCGCTAGTTGTCTGATTATTTGGGTCAGTACCAGAAACTTTGCCGTTGGCAACAATTAGGTTTTTTAGAGTAACATTGGTTGCACCTTCTGTGAGGATTACCCGCGAAGTATTGTTGCCACTGATGGTTAAATTTGCTGCACCAACGGCATCAATTGTCAAGTTTTTGTTGATGACAAGTTGACCGTTCGTGAGAGTAATTGTTTGGCTGGCAAGAGTGGAGGCAAATTCAATGGTATCGCCGGCTGCTGCGGAGGCGATCGCATCTCTCAAGGAACCGGGTCCGCTATCATTATTGTTGGTAACGGTAATAGTCTTTAAAGTCCCTTGATAATCAGCCATTGCTTCTGGAGTCAAGGCTAGCGGTGCTTCAATATCCCCTTTGGCAAACTCCAAATTCCAGTTACCACCGCGGCCAGTGCGATCGCTAGATGCCGCAATATCAGCCCCGGTTAACTCGCCTAGGCGATCGACAAAATCGCTTCCCGAACCCGCCGCAACATCGCAACCATAAAGCACAATATCTGCTTTGTCGCTTAGCGCATTTCGCCACCCTTGCAACTGGCTTTCATATTGCGGCAAATTATCCGAATTCAGCGTTGCAGAACCTA
>NZ_JAUBQB010000182.1:0-1838 GCF_036701035.1 Microcoleus sp. Pol7_B2
GACTAAACGTAAGGTATCTGGTGGTTCCCGAGCGATGTCTCGGTTTGAACAAACTGCTGATTTGTTATCAGTGATTCAGACTTGTCGGTTTCAAGGTAAAAGTGCAATGGCTTTTTTACGTGATGCTCTATCTGCCCATTCTTGTAACTTTGTGATGCCTTCTCTTGTTCCCAAACTTTAGACCTGAATCCTTACATCAAGATCAATCGACAGCAGTCAATGGGGGTGTATTAATTTATTTATGGTTAGCTTAATATGGGAGCGAAGAGCAATTCCATTATACTGGTCGCTGTTGCCAAAATTGGGAAGCAGCAACTTCGACGAAAAAACTACAAATTTACAGCCTGTTTTACCATTGTTTTACCAATATAAAGTAATCGTTTTAGGAGACCGTGAATTTTGTTCGATTGACTTGGGAAACTGGCTGAAAGAAAAGGGTGTGTCTTTTTGTTTTAGACTGAATAGGAATCATTGTATCGAAACAGAACATTTAGTTTGGCGACGGCTAGATGAATTAGGAATCCTGCTGTGGAACCTCTTTGTATTTTCCAGGTAAAAGAGTGAGGAAAACTCAGCCCGCTACTGAATTTGATGTTGCTTGTAAGTGGAAAAGAAACTATGGGGCATGGAAGGTTGAGGAAGCGTGGTTTATTCTCACAGATTTACAGCGAGTTGCCTGCAGCGCTGGATGCTTACAAGCAACGGATGGGCATTGAAGAAATGTTTAGAGACTGTAAAACAGGAGGCTACGATCTTGAAGGAACTAGCCTCAAAGGAAACCGACTTATTAACATGATTCTGCTGATGACGCGATCCTACCGGGAGGCAATATTTCAAGGCACGCTCACTGAGAAAAAAGCAGGTGCAAAAATATATATGTCGCCGAAAATAACCCAAGAAAAGATATCGTAGACGGAGTACATTTGGTGTTGGTTTAGATGGAGAAAAGTGGGTTAATTATCTCGATGATTTTTCATTAGAGGTGGAACAGTTAATGAAGTTAACTCCCAATAAACGCCGCTTTTATCAACAAGCTATGCGGGCTGCAACCCTTATTCGGTCTATTTCCTAGGCCTCTTTGTCACCCCCTCAGGGTTTGAGCAACAATTATCTCACGGATTTGAAGCTACGCTCCATAGTTATGAGCAACGGGTAGAACGAGGTCATCATCGCACTGAAAAACGTTCCTGTTGGTGCGTCCCTCTTTCTCAATTGCCAACTTTACATCACCAAAACGATTGGATCGGTCTTCAATGTGTTGTCATGGTAGTCCGGGTCAGACATCTATGGAATAAAACCACCCGTGAAGTTCAGTTCTATTTAACGAGTTTGTCATGCAATGCCGAGCGAGTAGCACAAGCTATCCGCCTGCATTGGGGTATTGAAAATAGTCTGCATTGGACTTTAGATGTTACCTGGAATGAAGATGCTTGTCGCGTCCGTACAGGTCACGGACCACAAAACTTAGCACGGCGCTGCGACCCCTGGCTCTTAATGCTTTAAACCTGGAGCAATCTTATCAACGTAGCAATCGTCAAAAATCCCATCGGGCTGCTATGGATAATAACTATAGCAATCCTCGCATCATTATCATGATTATGGTACAATTATATGCAATAGTTAATTATGACAAAAAAATGAATAACTTACAACTTTCACAAAAAGATATGGAAAAAGAAATAGCCTAATTAGAATTTTTCATTAAAAGTGATATCGATGCAAGATAACTAAAACGAGCAATAGCTGTAAGGATGGCGCTCGCAGGTAATATCTACCATGAAATCAGCAATATTTTAGGTGTAAGTAATTTTTTTATTGGTTATTGGAAAAAACAATTT
>NZ_JAUBQB010000183.1:0-1833 GCF_036701035.1 Microcoleus sp. Pol7_B2
TAGGGTAGCCTGTGCTGACTGGGAAGAAAAACGGTTGGTCAATAATCTCACAAAAGCTTGCGCCCGTCCCCGCTCTGCTATTTCTAGCGCTTCCTTATGCTGATTTTGATTGGCAAGCACTTCTTGTAACATACTATAACTTGTTTCTTGGGTTTCAAAAATTGAAATTAAATTGAGGTCGTTATTTTTTAAACTTGACCGCAGAGATTCCCAAATTTCAAGGGCTGAAAATAAAGCTTTGATAGCTTCTGCTGGTTGCTTTGCTTTGTATAAAGCGTCACCTAAATTGCTAAGTGCGCGGCCTTCGGCGTGGCGATCGCTTAGTTCTCTGGCAATGGCTAAACTTTGTTGGTAAGACTCAATCGCTTGACTATAATTTTTGACCGCGTAGTAAGCAATTCCTAAATTTTCTAAAGCGCGACCTTGAACGAAACGATCGCGCAGTTCTAAGGCGAGCGCTAAACTTTGTTTCTGCTCATCAATTGCTTCGGGATAATTAGTCAGGGAATAGTGTACTAATCCTAAATTACTCAAAGCAAGAGCTTCGCCTCGGCGATCGCGCTGCTGCTTGGCGATCGCTAAACTTTGCTCTTGATATTCAACTGCCTTTTTATACTCTTTTTGGGCATAGTAAAGTAATCCCAAATTTCTTAGGACACTCGCTTCTAAATCAGCCGATTTTAGGGAATGCGCTACTTCCAAACTTTGCTCGTAGTATTCGATTGCTTTTTTATAATTGCCAATCGCGCCGTAAGCAGCTCCCAAACCAATAAAAGCTTGTCCCTTTCCCAATAAATCGGCCCTGGATTCCGCTTGTGCTAAGCGCTGCTGCTGGTAAGAAATTGCTTTTTCATAATCTCCAATTGCGTAGTAAGTTGTGCCTAGATTGTTGAGCGCATAGCCTTCCCTAGCGTCATCGCGGGAGAGTCTCGCCAGCTCTAAATTCTGCTGGTAGCAGGCGATCGCTTTGCTGTAGTCTTTCGGCACAGTTTGGAGGGGTACTCCTGCCTGCTGCTCCAATAATTGTTCCTCAGTTAAGCACTGAATGGCACTCGGTGTCAGGCTTACTAAGCCATTGTTTAGAGATGCGAGTTCAGGGAACTGAATGCCAGATGGTGCTGGTGATTCTGGTGGCACCGGGGAAGCTATGACCCCTGGTGGTTCTGGTGGCAGCGATGGTGCTGCTGCTGGTGCTGCTGGTGACGGCAGGGGAGATATGATCGCTCGTGGTTCTGGTGGCGGCGGGACGATGAGCGCTGGTGGTTCTGGTGGCAGCGGGGCAGACTCAGGTAGGTTCGGTGGCGGCGGGACGATGAGCGCTGGTGGTTCTGGTGGCAGCGGGGCAGGTGATGGTGCTGGCACCGGGGAAGGTATGACCCCGGGTAGTTCTGGTGGCTGCGGGGGAGGTGACACCGGGAAAGGAGTTGGTGGATTGCTAATGAAGCTGATCTCACCTGCCTTGATTCCGCTAGTGTTGATGTTGCCCAAACTGATGTTGCCTTCTGAATAAAGGGTGACGCCGCCTCCGTTTCCAAGGAAGCTAGAGGTTGTAATTCCACCGGCGGCGATCGCGTTTGTCCCATATAGGAAAACTGACCCACCGTTACCGACTATCGAGGAAGCGTTCAAGGTGCTGGCGCTCGTATTGATGCTTCCCCCGGTGCTGTAGATGGTAATATTGCCGGCATTGCCCGTTAAAGTCGAAGTATCCAGGTTTTCCGCTGCGATGTCCCCGGACGCTACCAGCGCAAGATCTCCGCCATTTGAAGTAATGGATGCTGCTTGAATGCTGTTTGCAGCGCCTAAAAAAACTGAACCTGCGATCGCGATATT
>NZ_JAUBQB010000184.1:0-1825 GCF_036701035.1 Microcoleus sp. Pol7_B2
ATCTTTTTTCACAGTTTTACTAGCTTTTTCATTTTCGCCCTTTTTTCATATATTTGCAACAGTGAGATGCACCCAAATTTACAGGACCAATCACAAAACAAATTCGCGACCTCAGAACTTTTTTTAAAGAATCAGGATTCTTCAAGCTTTACCAAAGAAGAAAAGCTGAGGGTGGTTTTATCGAGGAGCCAGAATATCCTTTGATTAGCGTCGATGAAGCGATCGTTAACGCTGTGGCTCACCGTGAATATGCCATTGGATTGCCAATAGAATGTGAGTCTTATAAAAATGCTTTTGTTGTACGCAATTCAGGAAAAATTCAGCAAAGAGATGGCGATGTACCTGCAGAATTTTCTCTGGAAAATATGCGACTCAATTCTTCCCCACGCAATCCGCAACTTATAGAGTGGCTAAAGATGATGCGTGATGAGCGTGGGGCTGAATTTGTTAGAGCACTCAGTGAAGGAACTAGGCGTATGCGTGACGAGATGAAACTCCTAGGCTTGCCAGCACCCATATATAGGATCGGCGAGTCTCAGACAACAGTTGTTTTATTCAACAACGCTAAAGATAGAGAAGCTACTTTTCGATTAGCTGCTATATCTGAATCTACTGAATTTGCAAATTTATTCCCCTTGACTTTTGTATCTGAGAGTAACGAAACTCTTAGTATTGATGAGTTATCCAATCGATATATAGATATTATGAATGGTTTGAAAGATGCGCTTTCAAGTCACGGTTGGTTTATAGACAGTTCTAAATTTAGTAAATTAATAGCTCACCGACAAGGAATAAATATTTCCCTATCATCCTCAGTTGATGAATTAGTAAGATTGTATCCAGCATATACATTTCAACTACGTCAATATTTAGGAAGTTATTATTTGTGTATTGATTATACATTAGAAGTCAAAAATCTTAAGACCGCTAAAGATTGTCTTGCTTTCTTTTCTACCAATGAATTAATTGGCAAATCAGCAGTTGTCAGATGGAATGGTTGGGAACTGGGCAAAATTACTTCTCTCGATTCCGAATGGGCTAATGTGTATCTATTCGATTTCAAGCAAGAAATTCAGGTTTCCAGTAATAAAGTAATTCCAAATTTGTCAAGGTCACAAATCGAACTTTTACTCAGCGAACACAGAATTAGATTTGATCTCTCTAGAGCAATAAAACAACATAGCTTAGCTCTGGAGCCAAGCTCTTCAAGAGTTCGTGCCGAAAAAACTCAAAAAACAGCTACCGATATTGCTGAGGAGATATTTCCATTGAAAGTTAATGGATTTTGGTGCAACCTTCAACCTGAGCCAAGGCCCTTACACAGGCAAAGCGAATTTTTTAATGGCTTTCAAGTTCGCAGTGTGCCTGAGCCAGATGTTGAATTTAGCCGTCATCGCGAATCCAAAGATATTCGTGATGGTATTACAAAGTTTGGAGCTTATGGTAATTTTGAAAAAATAGTTGAAATTGTACCTGTTTGTAGCTCGGATTTACGCAGTAATATGGCTGCTATTATTGAGCGTCTGAAAACAGGAAAGTATAAATATCGGGGTTCAGAACGTACTTTTGGGACACGATTCACTTACTCTTCTATTGTGACGCCCGTCTCAATTGAGGATACTCTAGCCGAATGTAAAAGATTACTTCACGAACATCCAGAATGGATTGGGTCTCCAAGCCTTGAGCGGATATTTCTTATTCACATTCCTGAAGGAAGTTATGCAGTTGATGATGAACGCTCTCCGTACTATATAGTCATTTCAAATAAGTATGAGACACTCTTTCTGCACAATAAGCACGAATAACTTCATCAAGAGATGTGCCA
>NZ_JAUBQB010000134.1:0-9063 GCF_036701035.1 Microcoleus sp. Pol7_B2
TGGTCAAGCGGGATCCGCTAGGGGACGATCGCCCCTTCCATTATATAATCATCCGATCACAATAAATCCACCCTGCTAACCCCCCTTAACAAGGGGGGGACAAGATTCGTCTCAAAGTCCCCCTTCTTAAGGGGGATTTAGGGGGATCGAGACTCAACAACAAGCGACATTTATTATGAGTTTCAGTCTTAAGCTGTTACCAATGGGCACAGCCTGGGAAGGAGAATCCGATTTGCCTTCATCTGCAGTTAAAAATTAAAAATATTAAGAAAAACTACAATTTGTGTTTGCGTCCCTCAAAATACGCTAGCGTCAAAAGTATAGAATCATACCAAAATCTGAAATTGCTCGAAACTGCAATAAAAATTAACCTAGAAAAAGTCTAGAAAATGGTATAGAACAGATTGCACCAAGAGCAATGGAAAACAAGTTTTCTGTTGGAGGCAATATGAACGAAAAAGTCCTTGGGGCCGCGCGGAACGTTGCAATTGTTGGCCCTTATTTAAGCGGTAAAACCGCACTGCTCGAAAGTTTGCTGTCGGTGACAGGGACAATTACCCGCAAAGGAAATGTCAAAGAGGGCAACACAATAGGTGATAGTTCGCCGGAAGCGCGCGATCGCCAAATGAGCGTAGAAGTAAACGCCGCCACCGCTGAATATCAAGGCGTCCGCTTCACATTTCTCGACTGTCCGGGCTCGGTAGAATTTGTCCAAGAAACTTACAATGCGCTGATAGGTGTGGATGCGGCGATAATTGTTTGCGAACCAGTTGCCGATCGCACTTTAACCCTCGCACCCCTGTTTAAATTTCTCGATGATTGGGAAATTCCCCACCTAGTTTTTATCAACAAGATTGATCGTGCTTACACAGACGAAACTACTTGCGGCACCAACTTCACCGAGGTGATCGACGCGCTCAAATCCGTTTCCAGTAGACCGGTCGTACCTCACCAATATCCGATCGGCAAAAACGAACAAATCATCGGTTTTATCGACTTAGTAACCGAACAAGCTTACCACTACCATCCGGGCGCCGCCGCAGATCCCGTCCCGCTTCCAGAACACCTCAAAGCACAAGAAAGCGCAGCGCGGCAGCAAATGCTCGAAGAATTGGCGAATTTTGACGACCATTTACTCGAAGAATTGCTCGAAGAAATCAATCCCGACGCCGAAGAAATTACCCGCGATTTAAAGATGGAATTAGGCGCAGATTTAATTGTGCCAGTATTCATCGGCATGGCCGAACAAGATTTCGGCGTGCGGCCCCTGCTGGAAGCTTTGCTGAGGGAAGCGCCGACACCCGAAACTACAGCCGATCGCCGCGGCATTATACAAAGTGAAAACAAAGTTTTGGCTCAAATCCTCAAAACCTATTACACACCACAAGGAGGAAAACTATCGTTAGTGAGAATGTGGCGGGGGACGCTGGCAGACGGAGCAACTTTGAACGGCGTTCGAGTTAACGGTTTGTACCGCTTGACCGGCCAGCAAACGCAAAGTTTGCAGTCTGTCAGCGCCGGGGACATTGTGGCTTTGGGAAGGCTAGAAGGCGTGAAAACAGGCGATACGCTGGCGCTAGACCGATCGGAAGAATTGCCAAAAGCTGAAATTATCCCGCCTGTCTACGCACTGGCGATCGTCCCAGAAAAGCGCAACGATGAAGTTAAGCTGAGCTCGGCTTTAGCTAAATTGCTAGAAGAAGACCCATCTTTAGTGTGGGAACAGCACGGCGACACTCACGAAATTATACTTTGGGGTCAAGGCGAAATCCACCTGAAAGTAGCCTTAGACAGGTTGCGCCGCAAGTATAATTTGCCGATGGCGACTCACTTACCGCAAGTGCCGTACAAAGAAACCATCCGCAAACCAGCATCTTCCATCCACGGGCGCTACAAACACCAAAGCGGCGGACACGGACAATTCGGCGACGTGTACCTCGACATTCAACCGCAGCCTCGCGGAGAAGGTTTCAATTTCACCGACAAAATAGTCGGCGGAGTCGTCCCAAAACAGTATATTCCCGGCGTGGAAGTGGGAGTGCGCGAGTATTTGGATCGCGGCCCGCTGGGTTTTCCGGTGGTAGACGTAGCGGTGACGCTGACGAACGGTTCCTACCATTCTGTGGACAGTTCCGAACAAGCTTTCAAGCAAGCGGCGCGTTTGGCGATGCAGGAGGGAATGGCGAAGTGCGAACCGGCATTGCTGGAGCCGATCGCCAAAGTTGAAATTTGCGCTCCGAACGAGTGTACATCAAAGGTGTTGCAGTTGGTCAGCGGACACCGCGGCCAAATTCTCGGCTACGAAGGTAAAAAAGACTGGAAGGGATGGGATGCAGTTTCTGCTTATTTGCCGATCGCAGAAATGCAGAATTTGATCGTAGAATTGCGATCGCAGACAATGGGAGTCGGATTTTTTAATTGGGAGTTCGATCGATTGCAAGAAGTGCCGGAACCTTTAGCTAAGCGGGTTTTGCTAACGACTGGCGACAATGGAAACGGCAACGGTAAAAGTTAGGTAATTGTGTTAAAAAACCCGGTTTCTTCAAGCAACCGGGTTTTTGTACGAGTTGCAATTACAATTCATTGGGGTCGATTCCCATTTCTCGGAGTCTTGATTCTAAAGCTTGCGATCGCGATCGTTCTTGTTCCAGCAAAGTTTGTGCCTCAGTGGCACGTTCCTCTGCTTCCTGTGCCCGTGCTTCCGCCTGCTGTCGCAGTTGAGCGAGTTCCACAAAACTCACAAACGGTTCTCCCGACGGCCCGAACATTTCGAGTCCGGTTTCAGACAATCCAAAGCGCACGCCCAGTCTGGGACTAATCCAACCGTCTATTTGTTCGATCGCCTCTAACTCTTCCTCAAGCCGCTGCCATCCTGTCAATTCTAAGGTTTGCGGGTCGTACAAATAGTATTCTTCTACACCGTAACGTTCGTAAAATTTGAACTTTTGAATCATTGGAGCGGGTCGATTTCCCGGCGACCAAATTTCAAACACAACTTGTGGCCCAATATTATCTTCATTCCACTGTTGATAGGAACCACGATAACCTTTTGGTCTACCAAAAACTACCATCACATCTGGTGCTTGGCAAAGTTTATTATTTCCTTCCACGGGATACCAAAGCAAGTCGCCTGCCACGAAAACATTCGGGTCATTCGCAAATAATAGTTCCGAATTTTCCTTAATCCAAACGATTAATCGGAATTGCTCAGTATTATCTGACATTGGTTCTCCGTTATCATCGGGGTAGATAATATTTGATTTGTCGGGAGATTGCAGTTGTGTAACCATTGCTGTTTCCCCAAATTGGCTGCTAATAATATTGTATTGTAAATGATATCAATTCCGTCCTTCGTAGGGGCCGCGTTCGCCCGAAATATTGGCAATTATTCCAACGATAAATAAACCCGCCCCCGCCCCACGGCCAATCTGAATGTACATTTCGATTGTTCGTTGGGTGGGGGCGGGTTTTCGAGATTGTTTGTTTCAGGCGATTATGGTTTGTGAAACCCGCCCTTACAATCGCACAAATTATACGATCGCGAATCAACGAGACATGATATTAGAGAACTCGATAATTCATCAGTGTATCCGTGTCAAAATCTCTTAGAGTGCCTTCTTCCTTACCCTAAAAAGAAATAATCAAGTAACCGTTTTGGAACTTAGCACCAGTAACAGACTTCCCAGTTAGCGCCGGAGGCAGCAAAATATTGCGCCGCTGATCGCCCGCTTCGATCGTAACTTCCGGCCCGGATTGAATCAATTTAATTTCTTTCTTGTCAAACCCAGGCAAAAACAAACTAACTTGACGCTGTGCAATGTTTATGTTAATCGGTTTAGGAGCTTTTGCCCCCTCAGAAAAATCTGGCAAAGCATCAATTAGCGGCTGCCAATTATTCTCATTGTGCGACGGAACCGAAACAGCCGTCAAAGGCTCAAAATCGGCAGTAATAGCTTCTGTAACCGCTGCTTGATTGACAATGACACCGCCCACAGTCAAGCCAACTTGTTGAGAACTTCCCCAAAGATAGCGAGCAGTTGCGATCGCGCTTGCATCCCCAGTCGTCACCAAAAAAGCCGCCGTGCGGTTCGGATCTGCCAGCGCTGCCTTACCCTTATCCAAAAGATTATCGACTTGCTTAGTAGATTGAAAAGCATTGTCTCCCGACAAATCCACAGTCAACACGGTACTCACAACCGGTTGAATAAAAGGTGAAAGCGCTTTCCCCAAATCCGAATCTACCAAAGCTTGGCGGAACCTGCGGATGTACCAACTCAGAATTTCCGGCATTCCCAGCATCCGCAGCGTATCCATGCCGCCATTGCCGTCATAAACAATTACATCGTATTGTTTGCTGTCCTCGTATTCCCGAAGTTCGTTCAACGCCAGCGCGCTGTCCATTCCGGGTAACACCCCTAATTCTTGACCGTAAATCTGCTTGAAAAACGGAGTGCGGACATATTGAGCTTCTAGTTGTTTAACTTCGTCCCACCTGCGTTCTAGCAGGGGCGCGCTTTGCACCTGAACTGCTTTGAGGTTGGGGGCGATTTCCTGGGGGTTGAGAGTCAGGGGAACCCCTAGCAGAATACCCAATGCAGGGCCCGGATCTTGGCCGAGCAGCAGAACTCGCTTGCCTTGAGCCGCGTATTTTTTAGCTGTTGCGATCGCGATCGTACTGCGGCCAGTGCCGCCTTTGCCCAAAAATGTCAAAATCAAAGCCATTTTCTGTTCTCACTGCCAAAGCTTACTCTTTAACATTTAAGCGCAACCTTCAGCCAGAGTGGGGGAGGGGGGAGAGTGGAGGAAGAGGAGAGTCGGTGAGTGGGAGAGTGGGAGAGGGAAGAATTGGGAAAATTTTTCCTCTTCCTTCTTCCTTCTTCCTTCTTCCTTCTTCCTTCTACATCTGTTAAACGGGTTCTAGCTCATCTTCAAAGAACCAAGTTGCAAAACCGTCAAACTTGACAACCACGCCTACTCCGCTACCGTCAACCATTTTGAATCCGTCAACAGTGCCTACTGGATTCTCCTTTATCTTGCCCACTATATTTGGAGGTATCCGATCTCTGAGACGGCGCACCTTAACTCTCTGACCTACTTCTATTGCCACGGAAATTTTTCTCCTGCTCTATATAACCTATATACAACCGTCCATTTTACAGTTTGGCGTCTACTTCGGAACAGCAACACCAGCAGGCGATCGCTCGCTATGATTTTCCATCGAAATTTCCACCAACTTTCCCTAAAAAACGCTATTCTAGTCAGAGTTGGTCGATCGTGTACCCTGATTCGCTCGGGTTTGCTTCATCAGGTTCCACATGGGCAAGTTCCACTCCCAGAGCCGGGCGCACCACTTAGATAATTATTTTTTATCGCTTCGCAAAAAGAATCTTTTTATTAATTGCCACAACTACAGGACTTCTCCCCAGTTAGTCATCCTTCCGGCAGAAGCCAAAAGGCATTCAGAAGTTGTAGTTAATTTTATGTTTGCTATATATAACTCGGCGCTCTCTAAGGTTGAGATCGGCGAAATTACTGCTGCAAAGCACTTTGAGTCGGGTTAGCAAAATTTTCCGAAGGTTATATTTTAGTAAAGTGCCATGTTGTAACAGTTTACTAAAATATGACAATAAAAAGAAGATTTAATGCTAAAATTTATTGCTGAGAAAGTTGATTAGGGCTGCGGTCTTACGGCATAAAAAGTGGAACGATTGCCGGATTTAGGGAGTTTAATAGAGGAAATGAAGTCAAGGAACTTCAACATCACAAAATTGAAATAATGAATAAAATTTTTACGTGCTGGCGATCGACGAAAATTCCGCTCCTAAGTTTGTCGTTAGCTGTGTTCGCCTGTCTGCCGCTTGGTCGTGGGACGATCGCCAGTCCGCTCTCTCCATCCCCCAAACAGCCGTCGAACGCTACTAAAATTGTCTCGGTCGATCGACCGCCAGCACTACCAATCGCCTCAAAATCTCTAACAAATCCGGCAACGGTGGCGGCGAATCCATCCCCAGCACACACGATAAACGCCCAGGGAACAGCGGCCGGACGATCGCTCGAAATACAAGAAATTCGCGGTAAAGTAAGCTTTAAAGGGCGACCGGCAGTCGTGGGCGATCGGCTCCTCGCCCCCGGAGACGAAATCATCACCGGCCCCGATTCCACAGCCCGTTTAGCGATCGACAACCACACCGGCATCGTGGAAGTTTCCGAAAAAACCGCAGTCAGAATATCCAATTTGTCAAGCAGTGCAGGTGGCGAGAAAGACACAGCCATTTTTGTCAGCAGGGGGCGAGTCAGGTTGTCGATCGGCAAAACTGCTGCGACAACTCCCGCAGCCAACACCTCAACAATTATCCCGCCGAACCAAATAGTCGCCTTCAATAGCCTCAGCGGACTTGGCAAACCCAGTCAAATTGCCCAACAAAAAAGGTCTGCCAAAACCGCCCCAGTCAGGGTTGAAACCCCAGAAGGCGTTGCCGGAGTCCGCGGCACCTCCTTTGGCGTCAGCGTCGGTGGGGGCAAAACCGCAGTCGAAACTATTGAAGGTGCAGTCGTAGTATCAGACAGCACCGACTCAGAAGTCGTTGTCAACAGCGGCAACTTCACGACAATTTTCCCTCAAACCTCGCCCGTGGCGCCCTCAGCGAGCCCTCGCCTAGCTCAACTCAAAGTCCGCAGTTTGTTGAGACTCAGCGCCAATATCTATCGCCTCAGCGGTCAAATTAACCCGATCGACATAGTTTATGTCAACAACGAAGAGATTAAGATCGATCGAAATGGCAACTTCAAAATCCAAGGAATTTTACCTCCAAGCCGCCGCCTCAAAATCGTAGTGCGAGGCCCGTCAATCACAGAACGGCATTATAGCCTCACAGTTCCCTAAACAACCTATCTAAGAGTAAAGTGCGCGGGCAGTCTCTGAAGACGTGAGTTAGAGCCTAAGTTGTATCTGGGTGAATTATTTTGTGTAGGTGCGAAGCATTTCGCGGTGAATCTCGGTAGTCAAAATAAATAAATTTTGCGTCAACCCTTCGCCCTTACGGTATTGTAAAACTTCATGACTCGCACTCCTGTCGAAAGTCGGACTCGAATGTCAATTATTTCGTCAAATTAATTGCATGAAGTTCAAACAATGGATGGATCATCTCAAACACAATCAACTGATCGGCCTGCGGCAATATATAATTTCAAATCCTCCCTGGATGACAGGCACCCTAGCAGGGCTAATGTCTGTAATCATGCTGCAAGTGGGAATTTGGAAACCCCTTGAATATTTGGGATACAAAACGCTATTTCAAATTCGAGAATCGGGTATATTACCAAATCCCGGATGGGATCAGAGAATTGCAGTAATTGCGATCGAACGGCATTCCTTGCAGGAATACGGTCAATTTCCTTGGCCTCGCAACCGCTACGCTCAACTGCTAGAAGCACTGAAAAAATCTCCCCCTACAGCCGTTGGTTTTGACATTCTTTTCCTCGATCCGAGCCCGAAAGATGATATTTTAGCTGCAGCAATCGCCGCCAACGGCAAAGTTGTACTCCCTAGAACCCCCAAAGAAGAACCCGTAGCCTCTTTAAAAGCAGCCGCCGCAGGTGTCGGCCACATCGGCCAAGAAGCCGATAGCGACGGTATTACCCGCGAGTCAAAAATCTTTCTCAATGGGATTCCTAATTTTGGTTTAGCAATGACTCACAGGTACAATGCAGCTAATCCCCAAGATCCAGTATTGCTCCCAAAATCAAAAAATAAGCAGGAAAAAAAAGTCTGGGTTAACTGGCCGGGGAAAACTGAAAATCTACCTACCTATGCTTTTGTTGATGTCGTAGAAGGTAGAATTCCCGCAGATGCTCTGACCAATAAGTTAGTTTTAGTGGGCATAGTTGCTACCGGTTTCGACCCCATATCTTCACCTCTCAACAAGACTACGGGTGGGGTTTTTTTATATGCAGCGTTGGTTGACAATTTGCTCAATCAACGCTTGCTGCAGCGGCTGCCGGTACTCGTAGAAATTTTGTTATTGTGGGGAATTGGTCCGCTTACCGCTTTGGTTCTGGGCCACCGAGGTGTTAAGGAGAGAATTGCGATCACTCTCGGTTTGCCTATAATTTGGATTGCGGCTGCTGCTTTGTTATTTGGCTTCTTTTTTTGGTGGGTTCCGATTGCTGCACCTATCGGCACCCTCATTTTATCTAGCACTGCTTTGCAACTGCGGGAACAGTACGAAAAGCAGCAGTTGATGAGGTTATTTGAAAAGCACGTCGCTCCGGAGACAGCTCAGCTTATTTGGGAACGCAAAGCTGAGATATTTGAACAAGGAGAACTCGAACCTCAAGAACTTACAGCAACGGTGCTGTTTATGGATATTCGTAGTTTTACTTCGATTTCAGAAAAAATGCCGCCGCGGGATTTGCTCACCTGGCTGAACAATTATTTGGAAGCGATGACCAACTGTATTATGGATCACGGCGGCGTTGTAGATAAATACATCGGTGATGCAATTATGGCAGTTTTTGGGGTGCCTTTTTGCCATACCGAATATCGACAAATCCAACAAGATGCTTTGAATGCAGTTGCGGCTTGCATTGCGATGCACGAACGGCTGCACCAACTTAACCAGCAGCTTAGAATTGAACGCAAACCTTTAATTAAATTTGGCATCGGTTTGCATACCGGACAGTTAGTTGCTGGTAGCGTA
Organism: Microcoleus sp. Pol7_B2; assembly: GCF_036701035.1. Taxonomy (NCBI): domain Bacteria; kingdom Bacillati; phylum Cyanobacteriota; class Cyanophyceae; order Oscillatoriales; family Microcoleaceae; genus Microcoleus; species Microcoleus sp. Pol7_B2. The sequence continues at coordinate 8,700 of NZ_JAUBQB010000134.1, forward strand.
GGCGGTTCCCGGCGTTTGAATTATTCTGTGATCGGCGATGCTGTCAACGTTGCTGCTAGATTGGAGGCGATGAATAAGGAAATTGTTTCTGACAGTCCTTTTAATTTGTTGGTGACGGGGAGGACTTTTGCTTACGTGCGCGATCGCTACGAAGGCCAAAAAGTAGGAGCGATTCAATTGCGCGGCAAAAAAGAACTGACAGTGGTTTATGCTATTTTGGGGGAAAAGCATTAGTTATTGGGCATGGGGCATGGGGCATGGGGCATGGGCATTGGTTCAGGGCTTACGTAGGGCTTGCTGAATAATCGAGTGCATATTGCGTCGCGAAAGGTTTCGAGCGCGTGATCGAGAATAAAGTGCAAGA
>NZ_JAUBQB010000009.1:0-126212 GCF_036701035.1 Microcoleus sp. Pol7_B2
ATTGAGCCATTGATTGAAGTTGTTGCCATTAACAGGGGACAGTCAGCAGCAGAAATCAAGCAAGCTGTTATTGACGATGTGCGGCGATACATGGGGGAGCAAAAAGTATTTGATGACATTACTTTGGTAGTAATCAAACAGAAGTAAGTATGGGAGAATTTAGTAATCCGACTGTCCGAAAGTCCGACAGGGAATGAATTCCCTGCCTCAAAGTTAAAGTCCTCTAAAGAGGACTAATGAGTTTAAAAATTTTTATTCTAATCTCGTTTCCGGTTGGGTAGGAATGATAAAGTCAAGGTCGCGCAATTCAACATTCCCCCACTCCCCACTCCCAATCATAAGGAGTGTAACCGGAATTGATATCAGTCCTCTTCAGAGGACTTTAGCTATTAGACAGGGGTTTCAACCCCTGGCGGACTGCCGGGTAGGCGGGAGGATTGATGGACTAAAAGCTTAAGTTGACACGAATGGGCAATGCCGTTTCCCTACGCCTAAATAATCAAGAACACTTAATGAGAGATGTAATTATCACCCGATTAATTCTAGGGAAACGGGACTGCCATGTCCTGATTATGCGTAATATAAATTCCGATGCAACCGGATTTGATATAACTACTGATTTTGTAAGCCTTTCTGCTTGACCAGCCCTAAAAATTACCAATTAATAGTATAACCGAAATTGGGCGATGCCAATAGTTTACAAACCGGATATCGGCACAAACTCGTAACCGTAACTGGTGCGATTTCCGGGTTTAACAGTTACTAATTGAACTGCTCGATTGCGATCGCCCGAAGGTAAAAACCGAATCGGGCCGGATGCTCCATTTGCCGAAAAATCTGACGCCGATAAAGCTTGTTGAATGCCTGTACGAGTCGGATTGCGCCCTAAACCGGCAATTAACGCGATCGCCGCGTCGTAGGCTAAAGCTGTGCGCCAACTTACTTCAGCATTCCAAAGTTGTTTGGATGTTTGGGGAAAGTTTGACTGCGGATCTGCGAGAATGTGCCAAGGAACAGCCAGCACCATATCTGTTGCTCCTGCGCCACCGATTTGCAGTGTTTTAGCAGTATAAGCACCGTCTCCTGCTAGTAACGGCAGCCGTTTGGCGTTTACTTGCACTACTTGCAAAGCTTGGTCGAGCGTGGCTGAATTGGATGCTAACATAATGACTTCTGCTCCTTGGGCGATCGCACTTTTAACGCTATCGGCCGCATTAAAATTGCCCTTAGCAAAGTCAAATTCGCCTACTATTTCTCCTCTATCTCCGTAAACAGCAGTAGTGAATTCATCTTTTAAAGATTTGCTGTAACTGCTGGCAGAATTGAAAAATACAGCAGCTTTTTGCTTTTGCAATTTTCCCAGCATATAGCGGGAAAGAGCATTAGCCGCAAACCGATCGCTCGGCACTGTGCGAAATATATTGTTGGCCATTCCTGAGAGCTGCACAGACGTACTTGTCGGAGAAATTGCTACTAATTCTTTTTGCTTGTAAATCTTGCTGGCTGCTAGGGTTGTATCGGAACCAAAATGCCCGATGACTCCTAAAATTTCCGAGTTATTTGCCAAAGCACTGGCAATTTGTGCCACCATTTCTGGCTTGTTGTCATCGTTAGCAATTACCACTTTTAAGGGAGTACCGCTAATGCCGCCGCTTTGGTTGATTTCATTTTGAGCTTGAGCTACCCCCCGCAGAATTTCTAGAGCAGCATTGATATCGCCGCCAATGGGAACTGCTGCAGCAATTGTGTAGGATTTTTGAGATCCGATGCGAGCGTTGTTGAGGTAAATTAGTGCTTCGGGATCGTTGCGATTGGTTTTCAGCGAAGCTTGTAAATCCGAAATAGCTGCGTTATAGTTGCCAGATGCGATCGCCTGTACTGCTGCTTGTTTGGTTGTTGTGGCTTGCTCTGGAAGTAACAGTTTTTCGCCACCACTCAGGCGCTGCCCAATTGCCTGCTCTGATTGCGGCGAATTCCCCGTCGCAGAGTTGGGAAAAGTCGGATTTTGGGGTGATAAACCCCCGACATTGATGCTGCCTCGGCTTGTCAGCCACCAAATACCTGCACCGGCTAGCCCGATCGTAATTAGGAGCGATAATACCAGAACAGCGGTTTCATTTTTTTGGGACATGGCTGCAGAATTTTAGATTTTAGGTTTTAGATTCAACGACTTAAGAAGTTCGGCAACGAGCAATGTATGGGATGTAAAGCATTTAATAACAAGTTCTCTTTCATTTAATAATTTATGTAGCAATTATGCTAATTCTCATACTTGAGATAGATGATTGTGGGCTGACATCTACCTATATTTTAGCAGTTGTTAATTTATTTGATCTGGATATTATAGAATCTAGCTGTGTAGCAGCTTAGATCCCACTGAGGCTGACTGTGATACCTGCAGATTGTCCCGTCTCTGAGGGTTTGGCTCCTTTACCGTATTTGGCGCTGCTGGGGGTGGGAGCCATTTCTGGTGTGATTTCTGGTGCTGTTTCAGGCACCGCGTCTCCTAAGTCTGCGATCGGTGGAATGCGATCGCTATGCAGCCAACTAGGGCCAACAGGGAAGCTGGCATTTCTCTTGTTTTTTTCCATCCTTGAACAGCTTGCTCGCGGCTACGAAGCCTGGAGTAAAGAGTCGCTGGGTTATAACTTGCTTAACTTGTTGACTGCCGTTTTATCTGCAGTCATACTTCACTACTAGGGTAGAACAATCAGCTCAATATAGTTTGCTGCGAATCCTACTTTATAGGTTTTTTTATGTTGTTTAGCTTTTTGTAAACATTTTTGAGTCCCTCTTATCACAATCATCACCTAAATTCTTTTTCTTAATTATATCTTTATTTTCCCGGAGAGTCTCGACAGCGGGGGAGTTTTTAATTATCCAGGGGCGGGGAAAGATTAAAGTTTTTTTAAGTTTGACAAAATAAAGGACATCTTTTGTAATATAAAGAAGAAAGTTGAAAAAATTATAAAGACAAACTAATTGGATAAAAGTGTCGCTAAGGTAGTAAAAATGACGGTTGGTCAGAGAAAAAGAGTGTTAAGCTAGGCTAAGCTCAGTCAAAGCAAAACCTCGATATTTAATTAAGTTCGATCGATAACAAAGGCTAAGGTAAATTCCATGGCAAACTCAGTTTTAAATCAGCCAAACGCAGCAGCAGGAGTGCAGTGGCAGCCAAAAGATATTATCCGCGGCCTAGTGTGGAAAATTGCGATCGCAACCTGGCTGTTAATGGCTGTAGGCAGCGCCACGCGAGTCATGAATGCGGGGCTCGCTTGCCCCGACTGGCCGCTGTGCTACGGTCAATTAATACCTGCAGCGCAAATGAATTTGCAGGTATTTCTGGAATGGTTTCACAGGTTGGACGCAGCAGCGATCGGTTTAAGCGCGATCGCACTTTTAGGACTATCTTTGTTTTACCGCAGCCGCCTGCCAAAATGGCTGCCTTGGGCGATCGCCGGAGCACTATTTTTAATCGTTTTTCAGGGCGTATTGGGCGGCTTGACAGTAACACAACTGCTGAGATTTGACATCGTTACTGCTCACTTGGGAACAGCTTTACTATTTTTTGGCGCCCTGCTAGTCATCGGTTTCATGCTGACTCCCTACGAAGCTACAGGAAATGTCGGTAAATTGGCTTGGGTAAGTTCGATCGCAGCATTGTTAGTTTACCTGCAAAGTTTGCTAGGAGCATTAGTAGGCTCTAGATGGGCTCTGCACCAATGTTTGGACTCCTCAGAATTGTGTTCGGTAATGAACAGCCACATCGCCGGTATCGTACCAGCTACAGCAGCGACTTTAGCCGTAGCAGTCATGGCTTGGCGGCAGCCTGCACTGAGTCCAAACTTGCGAAAACTGGCTCATTGGGCGAGTGTTTGCCTAATTGCTCAATTAGTTTTAGGATTAGCAACTTTCCGGCTGCACCTTCAGGTAGAACCGCTGACAGTCGCCCACCAAGCAGTCGGTGCTGCTTTGCTGGGAACCCTGATCGCTTTTAGTGTTTTAGCTTGGCGCGATCGAGTTTTATCAGCTTGAGAGTAAGAAGCGGCGGGTTTATTAATCCTTGTAGCTACACCAAATATTTCTCGTAAAACCCGCCCCTACAACCTAATGACTAATGACGAATTCACAAATAATTACTAACAGCTTACAACCGATGCAAGAAATCCTTACCAACGACAGTCCCCGCCTCCACGAAAACTTTTCGCAAGTTGTGAAAAGCTACTATCAACTAACAAAACCCAGAATTATTTTACTGCTACTAATCACTACCTCAGCAGGAATGTGGATGGCCGCCAAAGGAGAAGTAGATCCGCTATTACTGGTATCAACTATTACGGGAGGTGCTTTAGCTTCTGCGTCGGCGAATACGATTAATTGTGTCTACGACAGTGACATCGATTATATTATGGAGCGCACCCGCTGGCGGCCGATTCCTTCAGGGCGTGTCAAGAAACGGGATGCTTTGATATTTGCGATCGCCCTAGCTACAATATCCTTTACATTGCTCACAGTTGTTGCCAACTTATTAGCGGCATTGCTAGCAATGTCAGGCATCGTTTTTTACGTCCTAATTTACACCCACTGGCTGAAGCGCCACAGCGTGCAAAACATCGTCATCGGCGGTGCAGCAGGGGCGATTCCCCCGCTAGTTGGGTGGGCTGCGGTAACGGGAGATTTGAGTTGGGGTGCGTGGCTGCTGTTTGGGATTATCTTCCTGTGGACACCGCCGCATTTTTGGGCATTAGCAATGATGATTCGCGATGAATACAAGGAAGTAGGCGTCCCGATGTTGCCGGTAATTGAGGGCGACGAAGAGACAGCCCGCCAAATTTGGATTTACACGCTATTGATGATTCCTGCAACTTTGCTGCTAGTTTATCCCCTGCATTTAGCGGGCGCGTTGTATGCGGGAACAGCTATTTTCCTCGGTGCTATTTTTGCCCAAAAAGCTTGGTTACTGTTGCAGACTCCAGAGGATAAGATTGTTGCGCGATCGCTCTTCAAATACTCTATTCTGTACCTGATGCTATTGTGTGCCGGAATAGTAGTTGACAGTTTGCCTGTGACTCATAACTTTACTACTGCTCTTGTACAAAATGTGCAAACTTTGATTAGTGCAGTTGTGATGTAGTTAGGAGTTACTCAGAAATACCAAAGAAACCTGGTTTTTCACCAGTATTAAAGTCTCAAATGCACTATTGTGCTAAAAAACCCGGTTTAGGCCTAAGTCCTAGTAGTGAGTTAAATTGCAATTCTTAAAATGAAGCCCGCATCTAGCGGGTTTTGTTTGTTTACTTTATGGAATGGGATACAACCATTTGCGAAATAATTGTGTTAAGCGCGGCATGATCAGATAGGTGAGCAGGATAACAGTCAGACCTGTGATCATCAGAGATGTGAGCAAGGCAGGAAGCCCTGATAGTAGCGGTACCAGCAAACGATTGAGAATAGAAATCGTACAAAACACTCCCAACCATGTAACTAACGCCATTTTGTAGCGAGGGGGTGGAGCCTTCATCGATTTATTGGGCAGCGTAAACCAGGTTTCCAATCCGGTCAGGGTTTGAATATTTTCTGGCCTTTCAATCAAGGGCTGCAATCGCTCAATCCACTCTCGCCGAACATCAGATTCTAGCCAGCTCTTAAGATTGTCGTAGCAATCGAACTTGAGAATGACCACATACTCAGGATGAGCGTGATGCTGGGGTCGAATAGTGCTGACACCCAGATGTCCCTTGAATTTTCGTGCATCTGCGGCGATGCCATGAAACCAGGCTTCGTAACCTTCCTCGCGCCCCGGTTTCACTACATGAGAGATCACAGTGGTGACTAGATAGTTTTCTTCACTGGTATTGCTCGCCAACGGTTCTTCCAACATAGAATTTAGAGAATTAACTGATAAAAAAGTTTTATTCAGAACAACCACCCTACAGACACCAAATTGCTCGGCAATTTTCGGCAGCACGTCTTGAAACAGAATGGAGATTAACGAATGCGATCGAGAAGGTTTGGCATGAGATGAAATGACTATAAAAAAACTTACAATCATTGAGAAGAGCTATTAAAAATACCCTCTACGTGGCTTACAACGAAGTAGTTGTCACCGCTAAATTCCACGTTAAATTCATAACCTAGCGATGACAATATTAACTCAGTTACACAGGAGCTAGATAAACTACGCGCTTTCTCACTACTTACTGGGAGATCCAGCCTTAGCCGTTGCTGCATAGCTGGTCATCAGGTTTTTATAGTCAGGAATAAACTCTGCTAAGAGACTACCCAATCCTTCAATATCGTTGCGCCAGTCACGGTGCAATTCACACACAACGCTAAACCAATTGACCAACTGAACTCCCGCACGAGACATTCGATCCCAAGCTGCATAGCGACAGGCTTCATCGAAGGTTCCAGAGGCATCGGTAACAACAAAAACTTCATAACCTGCCTCTAATGCCGAAAGCGCACAAAAAGTAACACATACATCAGTGACAATTCCGGCAATAATCAATTGCTTTTTACCTGTTGCTTCTACTGCTTTAACAAAGTCCTCGTTGTCCCAAGCGTTGATTTGTCCGGGACGCGGAATAAAGGGAGCATCTGGAAACTTCTCCTTCAGTTCAGGGATGAGGACTCCATTGGGGCCTTGCTCAAAGCTAGTTGTCAAAATTGTAGGCAGGTTGAAAAATTTGGCTGCACTTGCCAGCGCCAGCACATTATTTTTGAAGTCAGCGGCACCAATATCACGCACAAGTGAGAACAGTCCAGTTTGATGATCGACCAGCAAAACCGCAGCATTATTCTTGTCTAGACGGTTGTATTTGAATGTAGACATCAGGTATTTCTCCTATTTGGGTTATGGGTGAATGAAGAATTGCAGAAGGGAGTCAAAAATCACAAAGCCTTAAGCTGTAAAACTTAATAATGTGCTTTTTATTAAAAGCGAAACGTCTATTTCCTCTAAATGGCTTATGGCGTAACCTGTTGCGGCATGAACTCAGTTTGCAAAATCTTACCAAATTTCACCGCTCAAGATCCGCAAGTTAAGCGCTGAGTTAACGCGATCGCCCTAATCTCGACACACGTTACACCAACGCCCCTAACGCTTTCAATGTCGCTTTTTGAGCATTCGTCAATCCCGTTGCCCCTTGAATATTTATGCCTTCATACAGCCGATCGCCCATCAGCGTCCGGTTACAGCGACCAGTTGCGACATCCCACAACTTAATCGTGCGAATGATAAATTAGGTCTTTTGGGCAATCATATAAACATGATTTTCAGGATACTGGTCATATTCGAGATGGCGGCAGGTGCAATGATGCTCAACCAAAATTTGCACGAAAGTATCTACACCCAAAGTGCTGTAATCAAAGTCTTGACCTTGAAATGCTCCCGAAACCTCGCTGCTTGTATGTCCCCCGCCACAAGTGAACAGGATCACTCCATTAGGTTCAAGCGCATCGCATAGCTTTTGTATCACAGGCGCTTGGCTGTTGATTGGCAGATGAAACGTGCTATCCCACGCTGCAATCAGGCTGTAAAGTTTCGGCGGCAGCCAATCACAAATGTCTTCCCGGTAAAACGTGATTTCTGGATGTAGCCGCTGGGCTAAATCGATCATTTGCCTAGAAATATCAAGTCCTTCAGGCTGAAATCCATGCTTGGATAAACTGTTAATAAAACGTCCGCTGCTTCCACACCCGACATCAAGTGCTGCGTGCTGCTTAGAAGTAAATTTGATCGCCCGTTCTAATTGGGCAATCCCGTAGGTTGAATCTTGATGCTCAGTTTGCCACCATTGGGCAATTCGGTCGTAGCGCGCCGATGTATCATTTGGCTCCATAGAGTCACCTCATAAGTGGCGATCGAGATTTTCAGGACAATTAAAATCTTTCTCCACGGTACACCCAGACTACGCGATCGCCCCTAACGCTTTCCATGTCGCTTTTTGAGCGTTTGTTAATCCCGTTGCGGCTTGAATATTCATTACATCTTGAACACTACCAAATTTTTCAATGTTTCAATTTCTGGCTGTCAGTGGGAAAGTGGCGATTTCTGTTGCAGATTCTGGCAGAGGGGGGCGCAGACAAAGATAAACTAGCGGCCCTAACAGCGGAACTAGAGACACTGCCCAAAAAATGCGATCGTCCGCGAGTCCGCGGCGTGCCATGTCGTCTCCCAGAAGTGAGGGAAATATTACAGCCATCAAGCAACAATCCCAAGTTATTAAATGCACAAAAGGAATTGATTGCCACTGCCTGACATAATCTCCCCAATCTCCATTTAACCAAGCCCAAGCTAACAGCCAGATAGTAGTTAGTAAAAGTACAATCCCTGTCCAGCGGGAGTCTGATATTTTGATCGACATATCTTTGCGGCCGGAAAATTCTTGCTGAGGCTGGCGCAGGAGTAAGTAGGGAATTAAGCCGATGATGCCGGCGCCGTTGGAAGCGATGAAAGCAGGCCAAGCGGATATATTTTGGGTTTTCTCATCAATGAATAGGAGGCAAGCGTAGACCATCGGCCACACTCCCATGAGAGCGAATACCGTTACAAGGTAGGGGTTAATTCCTTCTAGCTGGAATTTGAGCATTTTTTCCATAACTGTTAGCGTTCCGGGCCTGTCGAGAGGAGCTAGCAGCAAGGTGTAGGCAATAAATGTTGCCCACAGCAACCCCAGGAACATTTTTGTTTTCATCCGATATAACGAGTAGTTGAACCCGACTAAACTAAATTATGGTAAAGTAGCGGCCGAGTTAGCGCCGTCTATCTTAGGTGATAAGCAGTTCGATTGGAACAGCGGCTGCAAACCCCGTTTTAGTTCGGGGATGAAAGGCTCTACAGCAGGCGATCATTACTTTAGGCAGACGCAGGAGCCGCGCCAGGGGAGATACATTTTAAAAAATCGGTTGTTTTCATTACACCACCCTTTATTAGAAAAGGAGTTTCAGCGGTGAACTTAATATCTGTAGAGGAACTCAAAGCGCTGGTACAACAATCTCCTGGATTGTGCGTCTCTATTTATATGCCAGTAGCTCAAGGAACAGAAATTCAACAAAATCCGATTCGGTTCAAAAATTTAATCAGAGAGGCTGAAGACAAAATTTTAGAGTACGGATTTGACAAAAAAGAAGCTGCCCAATTGCTAGAGCCAGTCAGAGCAGAAATTGACCAGGAAAACTTTTGGGAAAATCAAAGCAACCTGCTGGCGATTTTTGTCGGTTCGGGATTTTTCCGCTACTATACCTGTCCGGTGAATTTTGATGAATTAGTGGTTGTGAGCGACAATTTTCACGTCAAACCGCTGATGCCTATGCTGACAGGAAATAATTTATTTTATGTTTTAGCTCTCAGTCAGAAGGAAGTAAGGCTGATTGAGTGTACGGCTTACAGTGCTCGGGAAGTTGAAGTTGAAAACTTGCCGAAAAGCCTTGATGACGCTCTGCAATATGACCCGACTGCTAAAGATGGTCAGTTTCGGATTGCTACTTCAAAAGGAGGCACTAATAATTCTTTTCAGCAGCCGGGAAGTTTTCACGGTCAAGGAAGTCCAGATCAAGATGAGCGCCAGCACGAAATATTGCAGTATTTCCACATAATCGATGGGGCGCTGCACGAATATTTGCACAATAAAAAAGCTCCTTTAGTGTTAGCTGGAGTTGAGTATTTGTTCCCGCTTTACCGAGAAGCAAATACCTACGCGCATTTAGTTGAAGAAGGAATTACAGGCAATCCGAAACTTCTCAAGCCGGAAGAGTTGCGGGCCGAAGCTTTGCCGCTGGTGGAACCTTTGTTTTTGCAGGCTCAGTCAGAGGCGATCGCACAATACCACGATCTGACAGGAAGCGATAAAATTTCTGCTGATTTGAAAGAAGCTGTTTCGGCTGCTTATTTTGGACGGGTCGATCGGCTGTTTGTTGCTCTTGGCGTTCAGCAGTGGGGTAGTTTTAATCCCGAGACGAACTCGGTGCAAATCCACCCCGAGGCAGAATTGGGCGACGAAGATTTGTTGAATGCGGCAGCAATTCAAACTATTCTCAACGGCGGAATTGTTTACGCGATGCCGCCAGAAAAAGTGCCGGAGGAGGCACCTGTAGCTGCTATTTTTCGCTATTAATTTACCAGGTTGAAAGCAATGGAATCTACTTCAATGACAAATTCCGACAAACAAAACCAAAGTAGCAGCGGCGATACCGAACGCTGGGCATCTTTAATTGGTGGCGGGGCGCTGGTGCTTTTTGGTTTATCGCAGCGTTCTTTGCGAGGTGCTTTGCTGGCGGTTGCGGGCGGCGGTTTAGCGGCGCGCGGTCTGGGGGTTGTGGAGGGTTTGCAGTCTGCTGCCGATCCGAATCAAAGCATTAAAGTTGAAAAGACAGTGACGATAAACAAACCGGCTGATGAATTGTACCGTTTATGGCGCAATTTTGAAAATTTGCCTCGGTTTATGAAGCATCTCAAACACGTTACGGTCATCGATGAAAAACGTTCTCACTGGATTGCCAACGCGCCGATGGGCAATAGTGTGGAATGGGATGCAGAGATTGTCCGCGAAGAAGAAAATCGCTTAATTGCTTGGGCGTCTGTGGAAGGAGCTGATGTTGACAATTCGGGTTTTGTGCGCTTTCAACCGGCATCAGCGGGACGGGGTACGGAGGTAAAAGTTGTCATCGAATACAACCCTCCGGGCGGTGCAATTGGTGCTGGCGCTGCTAAACTATTTGGCGAAGCTCCCGAACAGCAAATTGCAAATGATTTACGTCGCTTTAAGCAGTTGATGGAAGCTGGGGAAATAGCGACTACGGAAGGTCAACCTTCGGGCCGCAAGTAATAAGTTAGAGGGTGTCCCCCGATCTAAGCATCTTTGTTGTTTACCTGATTAGCTGATGTCATCTCAAGTGGTTTTCGGAAATGCGGGCGCTGAAGGTGCAAGTCGGGGCGGTTGGTTTGCGGGTCACTTTATGACGCCTGAAGATGATCCGCGATCGACTTCTGTTTTAGAGGTAAAATGGGGCGCTCACCCCGCCGGAGATTGCAGGACTCAGTGGGCGGTAAATGCGACAGCCACGACGCTTTCTATCCTGGTAAAAGGGCGGTTTCGCCTGCAATTTCCAGAGCAAGAAATATTGCTTTCTCGCGAAGGAGATTATGCTCTCTGGCTACCGGGAGTGCCTCATTATTGGTCTGCCGAGGAGGATTCGGTGATCGTGACTGTGCGCTGGCCTTCCCTGTCGGGAGATAGTTCTGGAGTTAAGAAGTAACTTTAATTTCGGGAACCAAAACGCGGCCGCTATAACCCGCGCGCTGGTAGCGATCGATCGCCTCTGATGCGATCGCACCCGCTTTCCCACTCTCCACCAAGGCTACGCAAGCACCGCCAAAACCGCCGCCCGTCAGCCTTGCGCCGAAGACTCCGGGGATTGACTGCAAGATTGCCGCCAGCGTGTCTACTGCCGGCACCGAAACTTCGTAGTCGTCGCGCTGACTGGCATGGGAAGCATTCATTAACTCCCCAAAACGTTTTGCTGGCAAAGATTTTACCGCTTCGAGTACGCGGTTGTTTTCAGTAACCACGTGCCGCGCTCGCCTTCTGAGGGGTTCCGGCAATACTTCGACAGCTTGGGGGTCGGCGATATCCCTAAGAGCTTTAACTCCCAATATCCGCGCGGATTCCTCGCACTCGGCGCGTCGCTGGTTGTAGCCGCTTCCTGCTGCCAGTTCATGGCTTTCGCCACTGTCAATTATTAAAATTTCTGTGTTTGTGGGAAAAGGTATCGGGCGGCATTCGAGGCTGCGGGTGTCGATCAATAGCATGGTGTTGGTGTCTGCTAAACTCGACGCCATTTGATCCATGATGCCACAGTTCAAGCCGGCATACCGGATTTCGACTTGCTGTCCGATTTGAGCTAGCCGCACGTCGTCTATGGGGAGGTTCAGCAGCGCGCGCAGTCCTCTGAGGGTTGCTATTTCTAAAGCGGCGCTACTGGACAAACCGGCTCCGATCGGTACAGTCGAGGTAATGTAGAGATTTATTGGCGGTATTTTGTATCCTTCTTTTTCTAAAAGTCTCAGGCAGCCACAGATATAACTGACGAATTTTTGGGGTATGGTATCGTCGTCTGAATAATTTATGAGTTCGTCATATTCTGCTGAATAAAAATGGTGTCGATCGTCGCTGCTGAAGCCGATTTGTACTGTGGTGCGCTGGGGAATCGCAGTGGGAAGTACAAATCCATCGTTGTAGTCTGTGTGTTCGCCCAGCAGGTTTACTCTGCCGGGGGCGCTGGCTGTGGTTTTGGGTAATGTACCAAATACTCGTTGGAATTTCATTTTTGGGGAAGTGGTAATTGGTTGTTGGTAATTGGTTGTTGGTTATTTGTTATTGGTTATTTGGAAAAACAGCTATCCGTGTCTCCGTGACTTACGTGTTGTGCTGTTGGTAATTGGGAAGAAATAAATTTATTTTTTATTGTTTGTCCTTATTATAGTGCCCAAGTTTTTTGGTTAATTCAACCCCTGTTAACAAAAATAAACATCACCGTAGGTTGGGAAGATATATTGAGCTGTGATAGAATGACAGGCTAAGATTTCTCCAAAAATTCAAAAAATGCGATCGACCAGACCCCGAAAACAGTTTGCTCAACATTGGCTCAAAAGCGAGAAAGCCTTAGATAAGATTGTGAAAGCGGCTTCTTTGGATCGCGATCGCGTCCTGGAAATTGGGCCGGGTACGGGGATTTTGACTCGGCGTTTGCTGCCTGCGGCTGAGTCTGTTGTTGCTGTGGAGATCGATCGAGATTTGTGTCTCAAGCTAGCCAAACAACTCGGCAAAACTGACAATTTTTTACTGTTACAAGGCGACTTTTTGGAAATGGACTTAGAGGCTGAACTAACAGCCTTTCCCAAATTCCAAAATCCCAATAAAGTTGTTGCCAACATTCCCTATAATATCACCGGCCCGATTCTGCAAAAACTGCTGGGAACGATATCTGTTCCTGCTGCTAAACCCTTCGATTCCATCGTGCTGTTAGTGCAGAAAGAAGTGGCCCAAAGGCTTTACGCTAAACCGGGTTCGACAGCTTTTGGCGCGCTGTCAGTGCGCGTGCAGTATTTAGCAGAATGCGAGTTAATTTGCGATGTGCCCTCTAAAGACTTTTTTCCGCCACCCAAAGTCGATTCCGCCGTGGTGCGGCTGCTTCCCAGACAGATAGAAACTGCGGCGGTTAATCCGCGCTATTTGGAGAATTTAGTGAAGTTGGGATTTGGTAGCAAGCGCAAGATGCTGCGAAATAATTTGAAAGGGGCTGTGGATTTAAATAAACTCGTTCAATTGTTAGAAGAGTTACAGATCAATCCTCAATCTCGCGCTGAAGATTTAAGCGTGGCTCAATGGGTCAGTTTGAGTAATAATATTATGGGCGATGTTTGAGGTTCAGGATTGTGTTAGATACCAGACTTCTTAAATAATTCGGATACCTGGGTATTTTTTTTAATTAGGAGTTTTCGCAGTGACTACTAACAGTTGAATTTAGGTTTTATGGGGATTCTTAAAGGTTTATTATTGCAGGCTAATCGGAATTTTAATAATAAATTCCGCACCTTTGCCCGGTGCAGAAATACACTGCAATTCGCCTTTATGTCTTACTGTGATAATTTGATAGCCAATTGATAAACCCAATCCCGTGCCTTTACCTACTGGTTTAGTGGTAAAAAATGGATTAAATAACTGGTTCCTCACCGATTCGGTTATTTCTGGCCCGTTGTTGCTAATTCGGATTTCTACCACTTCACTGTCTAAAAGTTTAGTAGAAATTTTGATGAGGTGGCAATTAGCTTCATTGACTGCAATCGACTCGCTGTGGCTGTCATCTTCTAAAGCATCAATAGCATTAGCCAAGATATTCATAAACACTTGATTTAGCTGTCCGGGGTAGCACTCTATTCGGGGTAAATTGCCATATTCTTTGATAACTTGAATATTCGCCAAACCGGGCTTAGCATTCAATCGGCTTTGCAAAATCATCAGTGTGCTGTCCATTCCTTCATGAATGTCGGCTACTTTCATTTCTGCTTCGTCATGGCGAGAAAAAATTCGCAGCGACTTGACAATACCAAAAATCCGCTCAGCGCCGTTTATCATAGAAATTAATATTTTTGGCAGGTCAGAGATGATAAAGTCTAAATCTATAGACTCGATTTTTTCTTGAACTATGGGTAGGGGAGTCGGATACTGCTCTTGATAGAGATTCACCAGTTCTAGCAAACTATTGGCATACTGGCGGGTGTGAGTAATATTGCCGTAAATAAAGTTAATCGGATTGTTGATTTCATGAGCAACCCCAGCGACCAATTGCCCCAAAGACGACATTTTTTCGCTGTGAATTAGGTTGGATTGAGCCTGCTTCAATTCAGACAAGGCTTGTTCTAGTTGTTGAGTTTGAGACTGTAACTCTGCGGTGCGTTCCTCAACTCGAATTTCTAATTCTTCTTTAGCTCTTTGTAGTGCAGCTTCTGCTAATTGGCGCTCGACAATTTCCGCTGCTAGGAGTCTGTTGGCAAATTCTAAATGTTGAGTTTGAGACTGTAACTCTGCGGTGCGTTCCTCAACTCGAATTTCTAATTCTTCTTTAGCTTTTTGTAGTGCAACTTCGGCTAATTGGCGCTCGACAATTTCAGCTCCTAGGAGTCGGTTGGCGGATTCTAACTGTGCGGGGCTGGGAAGTGCTAGGGCTTGAGGAATTAAGTCTACCAAAAGTATGGCTGTAGCAAATGAAATAAAGGCAGTAATTGCTTTCATTGTTCCTGAAAGCCAATAGGTAGGATACCAAAGTGTCCAGAGTTCAAATATGTGAGTGATGCCACAGGCGACGATAAAGGCTCCAAACAGGGCAAAGATCCAATCAAAGGGCAAATCTTCGCGTTTGGAAATAAAATAAACCAATGTAATCGGGATGGAAAAATACGCCAGTGCAATTATAGAATCTGAGGCAACGTGAAGCCAGACTAACGGGGTATGCCAGAGATAGCAGTGGCCGTGAGGAATAAATGACCCGGAACTAAAAAAAGTTTTCCACATTTCCTGCATAATTTTTCCTTTGAGTTGTGAGAAAATGGACGGGGACTGGTGTCAATTAATTTCAACCAGGGGTTTATTTCACCTGCGGCTTAATCACCTATGCGTTCATATTCTCTGCTAGCTTCAGCAAAAATCAATCTGTATCTGGAAATCATAGGCGATCGCCCCAACGGATATCACGAACTGGCGATGGTACTTCAAAGCATAGATTTAGCCGATCGAATTGACTTGCGCCCGATCGGTACGGACACGATTCGCGTGCGCTGCGATCACCCGCAAGTCCCTCCTGATAAGAATAACCTGGCCTACCGGGCGGCGGATTTGTTGGCAAAGCAATTCCCCGATGCCTTGGCGAAATACGGCGGAGTCGAGATTGCTATTCACAAGCAGATTCCTGTGGCGGCGGGGCTTGCTGGCGGTTCGGCCAATGCGGCTGCGGTTTTAGTCGGGATGGATTTGCTGTGGCAATTGGGACTTACTCAGTCGGAGTTGCAAGAGTTGGGGGGAACTTTGGGTTCGGATGTGCCTTTTTGCATTGCTGGAGGTACGGCTTTGGCAACTGGTCGCGGAGATAAACTGTCGCCGCTGCCTGATTTGGGGGGCTTTTATGTGGTGTTGGCCAAGTACCGTAACCTCAGTATTTCTACCGCATGGGCGTATCAAACTTATCGCCAGCAGTTCAGTAGTTCCTATTGTGCAGCGGAAGATTTGGAGTGCCGCCGGCAACGGTTGCATTCAGGCCCGATGGTGGGGGCGATCGCCCAAAAAGATCGATCGAAAATTGGTCAATTGCTGCACAACGATTTAGAAAAAGTTGCTTTGCCCATGTACCCGCAGGTGTTGCAGTTGCGGCAGGCTTTTGAGTCGGCGGGGGCTTTGGGAACGATGATGTCGGGTTCCGGGCCGACGGTGTTTGCGCTGGCGGAGTCTTCAGAGCAGGCTCAGCAAGTTTTAGAACGGGTTAAAAGTGCGATCGCTTCTCCTGATTTGGATTTTTGGGTAGCACAGTTTAGCAATACGGGGATTCAGATTTTTTCGGAGGGAAACGAGACGAAACCGCCGATTTCGAGGGTTTAACTCGAAGAGAGTGCGATCGCCATCGCCCGTTAAACCGGTCTAACAGGCGAGGGTCAAGATTAATCTAACTTTTCGTAGAGTCTATTGAGATCGAAGAACTGATAATATGTCATGCAAGACTGATTTTAGTTTTGGTGAATTAACCAGAAATCTAAAATCTAAAATCTAAAATCTAAAATCGCCATGACTGATTTAACTAATCCAAATTCTACTTCTAAACCTCTGAGTTCTGTGGAAGATGCAACCTCTGCATCTTCCACGCCGCCGACGATTTTGCGGTGCGTGATGGGTTCGCTGATCGCAGGCGGGTTTGCGGCGGCTTTGTACGCGCTAACTTTGTCGATCGTCCAAACTTTTGCAAATTCGCCCATTCATTCTGACAATGTGACTGCGATTAATATTGGCGCGGCTGTGCGAACTTTAGTAATGGGGATTGTGGCTTTGGGTGCGGGTGTTTTTGCTTTTGCATCTTTGGGTTTGATGCTGCTGGCTGTGCAACTTTTAATTCAAAAGTTGCTAAAGAAACCTACAGCTTGAAGTCTACCAATTGCAAGAACTGGGCGACACAAACTTTCATCTGCAAGGCAAAGACTGCATAGTAAGAGCGAAGCAATGGAATTATTTACGATCGGACACTCCAATCTGAGTATTGAAGCGTTTGTTTTGCTGCTGCAACAACACGGAATTACGGCGGTTGCGGACGTGCGATCGCATCCTTTTAGTCGCTATTTACCTCATTTTAATAAATCCGAAATTAAAGCTTCTCTGTCAAGTGTCGGCATTCAATATGTTTTTTTAGGCAAAGAGTTGGGCGCGAGACCGGAGGATTTAAGCTGTTACGATTCTAGCGGTAAAGCTTTATACGATCGCATAGCAGTAACTCCTCTATTCTCCCAAGGAATTCAGCGCTTGCTCAAAAACGCAGCCAATTATAAAATCAGTTTAATGTGTGCGGAAAAAGACCCGATTACTTGTCATCGGACTATTTTAGTCTGCCACAAAGTTAAAGAATTTAATTTACAAATTAATCACATTCTGTCAGATGGCAATTTAGAATCGCACCCGCATTTAGAAGAAAGACTTTTGAGCAAGTTTAACAAAGGCAAAAAAAATAATGAGCCAATTCAGCTAAGCTTGTTTGAAGTAGAGCCTCAACTTAAACAGGAAATAGTTGATTTAGAAACAGCTTATTATCGTCACGGATTGGAAATCGCTTATGTCACAAAAGAAAGCAATTAATTTATTTACAATTGGTTTTACTCAAAAAAGCGCCGAGCAGTTTTTTGATACTTTGATGAAAGCGGGAGTCCGCAGGGTGATAGATACGCGGCTGAATAATGTGTCGCAGTTGGCGGGTTTTGCTAAGCGGAAAGATTTAGAGTATTTTTTGCGAACAATTGGCAATATTGAGTACGTTCACCTTCTGGATTTAGCGCCGACTCCAGATATTTTGGATGATTATAAAAAGAAAAAGGGAGATTGGGATGTTTATGAACAGAAGTTTTTGGAGTTGATGGGCGAGCGACAAATTGAACACCAGGTTTCATCGGATATTTTAGACTGGGGGTGTCTGCTTTGTAGCGAACCAAAACCTCATAATTGTCACCGCCGCTTAGTTGCTGAATATCTCAGCGAGAAGTGGAAGAATGTCACAATTAATCATCTTTGATTTATTGAAAATACTATATCATTGTGGGACGAATCTAAAATCTAAAATCTAAAATCGAATGGCTCAAATAATTTGTCTCGCTAATTCCTGGAAAAACCACGACAGGTGCATCGCCGGAATTAATCAACTTCAAGGTAAGTGGGTGCGTCCTGTTTCCGACTTACCAGATGGTCGAATTCCTAAAGCAATGTGCCTGATAAATAGACTTGGACTCGCGTTGTTAGATGTTCTAGAAATCCCTCTGGCCAAGACGGGACCGGACTTTGGCTTTGCGTGTGAAAATCTTTCTGTTTTACCGGGAGAATGGCGGCAAGTAGGGAAAGTTTCGCCCGCATATTTGCTGAAATATTGCAATAGTCAAGAATATATTTTGCACAACGATTTGCGATATGTTACGGTGAAATATATGCAGTCTTTGCCAATGTGCGAGCGCCTAACTTTGCAATTAGTCAAAGCAGTAAGATTTACGGTAAACGAGCCAATTAAAAGAAAGCAAGGTGGTAATAAATGGAAAGGCTCTATTGTCACGCAGCATGGTCAAAGATTGACTGCAACAATTACCGATCCGGTGTTTATTCTAAAGTTAGAATTGGGGTATCGACCGCAAAAAGCTTGTTTGGTAACAGTGAGTTTGAGTATGCCTTGGCGGCCCGATGATTGGAAGGGAGATGACCCTTGTTGGAAGTTGATTGCGGGTGTGGTAGAGTTGCCGGAAGATGTTGTTGATGATGAAATTTAGTTTTGACCAAAATGGGCTATCGATTATTTATTTCTTTTTATTTCCCGCAAAAACTCTGTTCATGCTATAATTCTGCGGGACTGTAGCAGGAAGGGGTGCTTTTTGATGAAAGCAGAATTTTATTTTGACTGTCACAAATATATTTGCAGTTTAGTTCAAGTAGATTTTGTCAAAGAATTAAAAATAAAAAATCATCAAGGTTTTGTTTTGGCTATTAAGCAAGGAGAAAAAATTGGACTTTTGGGGAAAAGTCGCCATAATGCTAAACAAGTTGATGTATCTAAGCCGCATTTTTATAATGTAATTAAAGCGGCGATGAGCGCTTTGGAATTAGAAACTAAAAATGAGGTGATATTAGAAAGAAATCGAACTCTTGCTGATGCCGAAGAAATGATTCAGCAGCAAAACCGAGAAATTCGCGTTCTCAACGAACAGATTAGAATGCTTGGAAGTAAGGTTGAGGAATTGTCAAGGGAAAAGCAGCAGTTATCAATGCAGCTAGTAGACAAAGAAATCAGAGAAACTGAAATTAGTCAAGAACTTGATAACTTTCCTGCTACCGAGGAAGATTTACTGACGGGGGAAATTGAGGATCGGATTGGAGAAGTTGAAATTCATGAAAAAATCGAAGAAGTTTCGGTTCAAGCTTCTGGGTTAGCCGTGCATTTAATCGCAAATCAACAGAATTCGGAGGAGATGGAGGGAGAGGAAGAAATCAGCGGGGGTGACGTTGAAATTGTTAATTTAGAAATTATAGAAGAAGTAGAAGAAAATCTCAAACAAGTAGAAATTCAAGGAGGCGAAAGTGAAATTAAGCGACTGCCTAAAAGACCTTCCAACAGAAAAATGAGAAAGAAATCTTAATGCTTTAGTTATATAGCAATACTCGCATCATTTGTGAATTTATTACGGACTCCCAGCGGGTTCGGGGAGGGTTGGGGTGCGTAAAAATAAACGAGTCATTTAGGATTGCTATATAACTCCTTTATTTGTGGCGATCGCATTTTAGCCAAATTCCTCAACAGTTAAGCCAAAAAATCCCTCACAACTAGCCCGTTTTTCCCCCCGCAGCCTCGCCCACAACAGAATTTTGACAATTATCCAGGGCGATCGCTAAAATTACAGGTACGATCGAACTATTGTCAGCAGCATTAAATCCTTCAGTCATTAGTCGTTTGCCAACAGTCACATAATTGTTGACAATATTGCACAATAGATAAAATTGTAAATATATAGCACCGGCGTTTTTTTTACCGCTTATGAATAGCAGATTCCTCGATCGCCTCCACCACCCCTCACGCCCCGTCATCGTCTTCGACGGCGCAATGGGAACCAACCTGCAAGTCCAAAACCTCACCGCAGAAGACTTTGGCGGCAAAGAATACGAAGGTTGCAACGAATATCTCGTCCACACGAAACCGGAAGCCGTCGCCAACGTGCACCGGGGATTCCTCGAAGCAGGGGCCGATGTTATCGAAACAGACACCTTTGGCGGGGCTTCCATCGTGCTCGCGGAATACGATTTGGCAGACAAAGCATATTATCTCAACAAAACGGCCGCCGAACTTGCCAAGGGTATCGCCGCCGAATTTTCCACGCCAGAAAAACCTCGATTTGTCGCAGGATCGATCGGGCCAGGCACCAAATTGCCAACATTAGGACACATTGATTTTGACACTCTCACCGCCGCTTTTGCCGAACAAGCAGAAGGACTTTATGACGGCGGCGTTGACTTATTTATTGTCGAAACTTGTCAAGATGTGCTGCAAATTAAATCAGCATTAAATGCGATTGAAGAAGTATTTAAGAAAAAAGGTGCGCGAATTCCGTTAATGGTATCAGTCACAATGGAAGCCACCGGCACAATGTTAGTCGGTTCCGACATCAGCGCCGCCCTAGCCATTTTGCAGCCGTACCCGATCGACATTTTAGGCCTCAACTGCGCCACCGGGCCCGATCGCATGGCCGAACACGTCAAATACCTTTCCGAACATTCGCCCTTCGTCGTTTCCTGCGTCCCCAACGCTGGTTTACCCGAAAACATCGGCGGACACGCGCACTACAAACTCACGCCAATAGAATTAAAGATGGCCTTGATGCGCTTTGTCGAAGACTTAGGCGTGCAAGTCATCGGCGGCTGCTGCGGCACCCGCTACGATCACATCCGCGAACTATCAGAAATTGGCAAAACTCTTAAACCCAAAATCCGCGAATTT
The DNA here is from genome assembly GCF_036701035.1 of Microcoleus sp. Pol7_B2. Classification (NCBI taxonomy): domain Bacteria; kingdom Bacillati; phylum Cyanobacteriota; class Cyanophyceae; order Oscillatoriales; family Microcoleaceae; genus Microcoleus; species Microcoleus sp. Pol7_B2. The sequence continues at coordinate 20,776 of NZ_JAUBQB010000009.1, forward strand.
ACTTGGGAACCTTCCGCCGCTTCAATTTATACCGCCCAACCCTACGAACAAGAAAATTCCTTCTTAATTGTCGGCGAAAGACTCAACGCCAGCGGTTCCAAAAAATGCCGCGATTTGCTAAACGCTGAAGACTGGGACGGTTTAGTAGCAATGGCTAGGGAACAAGTGCGAGAAGGCGCGCACATTCTCGATGTTAACGTGGATTATGTCGGCCGCGACGGCGTGCGAGACATGAAAGAATTAGTCTCCCGCGTTGTGACTAATGCAACTCTCCCTTTAATGCTGGATTCCACAGAATGGGAAAAGATGGAAGCCGGCTTAAAAGTTGCGGGCGGCAAATGTTTGCTGAATTCCACTAACTACGAAGACGGAGAACCGCGTTTTTATCAAGTTTTGGAGTTGGCGAAAAAATACGGCGCGGGCATAGTTATCGGTACAATTGACGAAGATGGAATGGCGAGAACCGCAGACAAAAAATTTGCTATCGCCCAACGCGCCTATAACGCGGCAGTCGCCTACGGAATTCCTCCCGAAGAAATCTTTTTTGACACCCTAGCTTTGCCAATTTCTACCGGGATTGAAGAAGACAGAAAAAACGGCAAAGCTACCATCGAATCGATCCGCCGCATTCGCCAAGAATTGCCCGGTTGTCACGTAATTTTAGGAGTTTCTAACATTTCCTTCGGCTTGAATCCGGCGGCGCGGCAAGTCTTGAATTCCATGTTTTTGCACGAAGCAATGCAAGCGGGGATGGACTCGGCAATTGTCAGCGCTAATAAGATTTTGCCCCTCGCCAAAATCGACCCCAAACACCAAGAAATCTGCCGTAAACTCATTTACGACGAACGGGAGTTTGACGGCGAAATTTGCGTTTACGACCCCTTGGGCGAGCTGACAACGGTGTTTGCGGGCAAAACTACCAAGCGCGATCGTACAGAAGACGCAAGCCTTCCGGTAGAAGAACGCCTGAAGCAGCACATCATCGACGGCGAACGGATTGGACTCGACATCCAACTCGCCAAAGCATTAGAAACCTATCCGCCTCTCCACATTATCAATACTTTCCTGTTAGACGGGATGAAAGTAGTCGGAGAGTTGTTCGGTTCGGGACAAATGCAACTGCCCTTTGTTTTGCAGTCAGCAGAAACCATGAAAGCGGCAGTTGCCTATTTAGAACCGCACATGGAAAAGTCCGAATCCGGGGATAACGCCAAAGGCACATTCATCATCGCTACTGTCAAAGGCGACGTTCACGATATCGGCAAAAACTTAGTTGATATTATTTTATCAAACAACGGCTACCGAGTGATTAACTTGGGTATTAAACAGTCTGTTGACAATATCATCGAAGCTTACGAGAAGCACAAAGCCGACTGTATAGCGATGAGTGGGTTGCTGGTAAAATCCACCGCGTTCATGAAAGAAAATCTGGAAGTATTCAACCAGAAAGGAATCACCGTTCCGGTAATTTTGGGCGGCGCAGCTTTGACTCCCAAGTTTGTGCATGAAGACTGCCAAAATACTTACAAAGGTAAAGTTATTTACGGCAAAGATGCGTTTTCCGACTTGCACTTTATGGACAAACTCATGCCAGCTAAATCTGCTGGTAAATGGGAAGACTTGCAAGGATTTTTAGATGAAACACAGGATGATAATGAGGCGGTTAAAGAAGCTAAAGCGGCGCCAGAAACTTCTGTAGAAGATGCCAAGAAAGCAGACACTCCTGTGGTAATAGATACCAGGCGGTCAGAAGCAGTGGCAGCAGATATCGATCGCCCGACTCCTCCTTTCTGGGGAACGAAACTGTTGCAGGGAGAAGACATCCCCTTTGAGGAGATTTTCTGGCACTTAGATTTGCAAGCTTTAGTTGCCGGTCAGTGGCAGTTCCGCAAGCCAAAAGACCAATCGCGGGAAGAATACGATGCTTTCTTAGCTGAGACAGTTTATCCGAAATTGGAGGAATGGAAACACAAAATTATCACCGAAAATTTACTGCAGCCACAAGCAATTTACGGGTATTTTCCCTGTCAAGCTGAAGGCAATTCTTTGTATGTGTATCAGCCAGAAATCATGGATGGCGGGCAAGATGTATCGACACCCGCTGCAACATTCACATTTCCCCGGCAAAAATCGGCGCGACGGCTGTGCATTGCCGACTTCTTCGCCCCCAAAGAATCGGGTAAAATCGATGTATTTCCGATGCAAGTAGCGACAGTGGGAGAAGTTGCTACAGAGTACGCGCAAAAGCTGTTTGCTAACCATCAATATACCGACTATCTCTACTTTCACGGGTTAGCGGTACAGACAGCGGAAGCAATAGCAGAATGGACTCACGCGCGAATTCGCCGGGAATTGGGCTTTGGTAGCGAGGAACCGGACAACATTCGCGATATGCTAGCCCAAAGATATCGCGGTTCGCGGTACAGTTTCGGCTATCCCGCTTGTCCGAACATGGCGGATCAGTACAAGCAACTGGAATTGTTAAAGTGCGATCGCATCAACCTCTACATGGATGAAAGCGAACAACTTTATCCGGAACAATCAACAACCGCAATCATCACCTATCACCCAGCCGCCAAATACTTCACCGCTTAATTTCGAGGGTGCGCCCCGCGCACATTCCTCCGTGAATTATACTCGTTACCAGGCTCTTCCTGGTAACGCAGATCCGGAGGCTCTGGCTCCACTTAGAGCAGTAAAGCTTGTAGTATCGTTCCCAAAACTGTCCGGAGTATTGGCCCAGAAGGTAATATCATTGCTGACAATGCGTAACACCTAAATCTGACACTTGCGTTTAACCAAAGCGTCCACTAATGTACTCTTCGGCTTCTTTGGTTTGGGGAGAACCGAAAATTTGTTCAGTGGGACCAAACTCCACCAATTTGCCGCGTCGTTTGCCTCCATCGTCCGTTTCTGTATTGAAAAATGCCGTCCAATCCCCGATTCTTGACGCTTGCTGCATATTGTGAGTCACCGTAATAATTGTGTATCGTTCCTTAAGTTCTAAGCACAGTTCTTCGACCTGTCGCGTAGAAATGGGGTCGAGAGCAGAGCAAGGTTCATCCATCAATAAAACATCGGGCTTCATAGCGATCGCCCGGGCAATACAAAGCCGTTGTTGTTGTCCCCCAGATAACGCCGTTCCTTTATCTTTCAGCTTATCCTTAACCTCTTTCCAGATAGCTGCTTGTCTGAGGGAAGATTCCACTAATTCATCCAGATTTCCTTGATATCCGTTGGTTCTGGGGGCATAGGCAATATTTTCATAAATGCTCTTGGGAAACGGATTCGGCCTTTGAAACACCATTCCCACCTGTCGCCGCAATTTGACGGGATTCACTTGCGGATCGTAAATATTACGGTTGCGGTAAATGAGTTTCCCTTCCACCTTGGCACCAGGGATTAAATCATTCATGCGATTGAAGCAACGCAATAAGGTACTTTTGCCACAGCCTGAAGGGCCGATAAAGGCCACAATTTTTTGACGGGGAATTTTGATATAGACATCGACAAGGGCTAAAAAGCCATTGTAATAAACCTTTACGCCTTCTGCATCAAACGCACTATCGTCCGTTTTGAGTTTGGTATTACTGTCAGTCATCTGAAATAGTCTCCTTAATCTTGACAACTCAACTTAATTAATGGCTGGAATAGCGTTGGCGCAGATAGATAGCGACGCCATTAAGCGCCAAAATCAAGATAATCAGCACAATAATCGTCGCTGCGGCTGCACTGGCAAACCCCGGTTCAGGACGAGTGATATAGCTGAAAATTTGAATGGGTAACGCCATAAATCTTTGGAATAAACCCGGATTAAACGTGAGGAAACTGACAGCACCCACGACCACCAAAGAAGCAGCATCCCCCATAGCGCGGGAGACAGAAATAATCACCCCCGTAAGAATTCCCGGAATGGCATAGGGTAAGACATGGTGTTGAATGGTTTGCCATTTGGTAGTTCCCAGTCCATAGGAAGCATTTCTCAGGGAATCGGGAACGGCGCGGATGGCCTCCCTCGCCGTGACGATAATCACAGGTAAAGACAATAGGGCAAGGGTTAATGCCCCCGAAATCAAGGTAGGCCCAAACCCTAGTAAATAGTTAAAGACCCCTAAACCCAGTAAGCCATAGACAATAGAAGGAATCCCCGCTAAATTCCCGATATTTATCTCAATCACGGCAGTCCACCACTTTTTAGGGGCATATTCCTCTAGGTACAAAGCAGCCCCTACACCAATGGGAACCGCCACCAGAAGGACGATCAGTCCCAGAAAGAAACTCCCAATAATGGCTGGACGGATACCTCCGCGTTCGGCAAAACGGGAAGGCGTTTCCGTGAGAAACCCTGGTGTTAGCAATCTGCCAAGTCCATCATGGAGGATATTAAGAACCAGTAAGGCGAGGACAAATAAACCAATGAGTAACCCAATTAAGAATAGATACTCAAAGACTTTACCGATCGCTTCTCGGCGTTCTAAATTATCGGTAAATTCGGCAGTTTTGACGGAATTGTTTGTTGAAGTTGATTTAACCATAGCAATCAGTCGTATTTTTCCTTAAAGCGACTAGAAATCCAGAAGCTGGCCATATTGAGAGACAATGTAATCAGGAACAGAACTGCTCCCACCGCATACAAAGTCTTAAAACTGAGGCTACCCCTGGGACTATCTCCCCCCGAAATCTCCGCCATAAAAGCGGTCAGGGTGGCGACGGATTCCATGAAATTGACGGTGATGCGAGGCTGCGATCCAGCCGCAATCAGAACGGTCATGGTTTCTCCCACTGCGCGGGAAACGCCTAAAATAATCGAAGCCATAATCCCAGACAAGGCTGACGGAAGCACCACTTTAAAAATGGTTTCTAGTTTGGTAATGCCCAAGGCATAGGAACCTTCCCGCAGAGAACGGGGAACCGATTGAATGGCATCTAAGCTGATCGAACCGACGGTGGGGGTGATCATAATGCCCATCATTAACCCAGCGCTGAGGGCATTAAAAATCTCTAAGGGGAAAAGATGCCGCAGAACCGGAGTGACAAAAAGCAAAGCAAAGTAACCATAAACTACTGTGGGAATTCCCCCCAATAACTCCACAGCAGGGCGTAACACGGCTGCCACTTTCGGTTGGGCATATTCACTCAGGTAAATGGCTGAAGACAACCCCAAGGGAACCGCCACAGCCATAGCGATCGCAGAGGTTAAGAACGTTCCGTTCAGCAGCGGCCAGATGCCAAAATGGGCCTCGGCAAACAGCGGAGTCCATCGGGTATCCAGAAAGAACTGGGCTAAGGACACTTCTTGGAAAAAACCCAAAGTCTCTTGGAAAATGATCCAGACAATACCAAAGGTTGTGGCAACGGACACGAAGGCGCAGGCAAATAAAACCGCAGCAATAATCTTTTCTGGGACATCTTCAGAACCCTTCTTAAGCAAGGAGTCGTCCGCAGCGAAAAGGGAGTCATCAAAGGAACTAGGAGTTAGGGTCATGGGCTTGAGATTTCCTCCTTAAATAAAGTTAGTAATGGGTTCACCGGGTTTTGCTTTTTTGAATTTCGTTCCGGTTTCACGCCGCTCAAATTTTTGCTTAGTTTTCACATAAGCTTCATCGGGTAACGCCACATAGCCGACACCATCTACCCATTTCCAAGAATTTTCTAAATAGAATTTCACAAATTTTTCAAGGGAAGAATTGGTTTCAAGGGCTTTTTTATTGACGTAGATAAAGAGGGGGCGAGAGAGGGGGCTATAGATATTTCTCAGAACGTTATCAAGGGGAACTGGTTTAACACATTTTCCATCCGCATTTTCAATCGCCACCCCGTTCAATTTGTCTTGGTTTTGGAGCAAGAAGGCAATTCCCAGATAAGCCACTCCCGATTTATTGCCAATCACCCCTTGAACGAGGGTATTTTGGTTGCGGCTGGGGGTAAAGTCGGTACGACTATTTTTCCTTTTACCCGTTACGGCTTGGGTGAAATAATCAAAGGTTCCTGTATCGGAAGGAGGGGCAAACAGCAACAGTTTTTCGTCGGGAAAGTCGGGATTGATTTGCTTCCAACTGGTAATCTTGCCTTCAGATTTGGCATTCCACATTGTGTCTAATTCTTTAATCGTTAGACATTTGGCAAAGTTATTTTCCTTATTAACCACTACCGCAAGACCATCAAGAGCCATCGGCAGTTCAATAAATTCGATTCCTTTGTCGGCACATTTTTTGATTTCTTCCTCTCTGATCGTGCGAGAAGCCCCCGCAATATCAAGGTTTCCAGCGCAAAACTTGCTAAACCCTCCCCCTGTGCCACTGGCAGCCACGCTGACTTGGGCATTGGGATAAAGTTTTTGGTATTCTTCGGCGACGGCGAGGGAAACGCTAAAGCCCACAGCACCACCATCAATACTGATTTGCTGTTCCTTATCTCCTGAATTGCCACAACTCGTCATCAGGTTGCCCATGACGATGAGAGGGATTAGGTAAAACCAACGAGAAAATTTCATAGCATTTGAGTGTAAGTTTGGAAAAATGAAAGTGAATTAGGCGTTTAGGTTCAGAACTTTCCCTTAATTTGGTCAAAGATGGCACCGTTTGCAAAAAACTTCTCTTTTATCAAGGGCCACCCTCCTAAATCTTGAGCATTAAACAAAGTTTTAATTGGGGGAAATTGCACCTGTGCGCTTTGAGCGATAAAGGGATTGACCGAACGGTAGCCTAATTTGGCGAATTCTTGCTGAGCTTCGTCTGAATAGAGAAAATCGACAAAGGCTGTTGCCACTTCTCTCGTTCCATGCTTATCAACGTTTTTATCAACTATTGCCACGGGATTATCGATAGAGATATTGAGGGGAGGAACAAAGTAAGTGGTTTTTGGTTGGTTCGTTCCAGCTAAAATCACTTCATTTTCATAGGTGATTAAGGCATCTCCCTGACCTTGTTGGAAGAATAAGTCGCTGGCTTCGCGGGCATCTTTGGTTAGGGTGGGAATCTTTTTATAGACTTTGCCCACAAAATCAAGGGCTTGTTGAGGTTCGCCTCCTTCTTGGGTTACTGACCCCCACAGACCTAAAAATTCCCAAACGCCAATACCCGATGTTTGAGGATTTGCTGCAATCACGTTTACATCTTCGTTGGCTAAATCTGCCCAAGTTTGAATATCTTTGGGGTTGCCTTCTCGGGTGACAATTGCCGCCACAGAATGACTAACTACTCCCCGTCTAGGAACTCTGTCCTCCCAGCCAAAATTAATCAAACCAGCTTCTTCGATGCGAACCACATCCAATGGGAGGGCAAGATGCACCACATCGGCTTCTTGTTTGCCGGCAATGATCTCGTCAGTTTGCGCTAAAGACCCGCCATAACTGCGTTCAAAAATGACGTTTTGGTTGTGCTCTTTCTTCCACTTTTCAATAAATTTAGGGACGATTTGGTCATGGGCCGCTTTCGTCACTGAGAAGGAAACTAGGTTGAGCTTGACCTCGCTTTGATTGGCCCCACTCGCGGCAGAGCAAGCAGCAATTGACGCAGTTAGAATTACACCTAGTAAAAAGAAGACGATGTACGCTTGGACTGAGCGTCCTAGATGCTGGGCTTTTTTGAGAAATTGCCCTGAAAATCGCACCAATTGGGAACTGGCTGCGATCGCAAATTTTAGAGACTGAACGATCGAAGTCACTGAATTTTGCCAAACTTGTTGTTGATTCACCGATACTTTTTCTTTAACTACGGTATTTCTATCAATGTTTCGTAGTTACTCTGAGGAGTATAGAGTCATCAAATTATAGTATTCAGTTTTCTTAATATTTTCTTAATAAACTCTCTTAACCTAGCGCTACCATGACAAAGAGTCCAAACTCACACCCGCCCGCCGTGGTCGCTAAACAGTTAGAACTGACTAACTTTAAAAACCTGGAGGCAGAGCCTCAAGAAATGCGTTCCCCGGTAGAAACGGGGAACGAGAAACCAACAAAAAAGCACCTTAAAAAAAGTGCTTTCCTGAATATGAACTTTCCGTGTCTGACGAAACTTTTACGAGTAATTCCGGGGAGTGCGCGCGCCGGCAGATGCTCCTACCATAGAAGCAACTAAACCCAATAGTGAGCCGAACAAGAACGACCAACCAGCTTTTGCAGCATTACCAGCAAGATTGCGAGCATCCTGAGCAGATACGTTAGGTGCTCGGTTCGGCAAATCGACCCCGCCCTGCTGCGCTTGATTAATTGCTTCTCCCGCATTCGCAGCTATTACACCAAAAGTACCGGCCACGCCATTTGCTAACAACCAAGAGCCAATTGTTAAGGTAGTTGCCCACAAAATTGCTCCGTTCAAAAGCGCTGTGTTGCGGTTCATCGGACCGCAAGCGCGAGCAGTTACCCAACCGCCAACAGCCAAGCTAATTAACAAACTAATAATTGACCAAATTCCGACGCCGGTACCCACGTCGCCTGAAATACTGCGCGGAGCTCCTGAATTAGCAATGTTGCTCAACCCGATCGCAGCGCCCAATGCACTTAACACCAGTTGTGTGCCGATCGCAATTACCAAACCTGAAAAAATCGGGCCCCAACGTACTCGATCGTGGTATTCCATCACTGAATTTACTACCACGGGTTCAGTACCAACGTTATCTACAGGTCTATTTACGTATGACATAGGTTTTTCTTTCCTCTTAGAGTTGCTTTAATTTTTAACAATCTTTCACCTAAGCATTGATTGTGGCTGAGATTGATAAAAACTATATCTGCCTGGGGAAATAACCAGTATCTATGTCTGAAGAAAGAAACGAAAAAGTCATCCGCCGCCAGCCACCCGCTATTAGCTAATGACTGATGACTTATGACTTATGACTATTTTATCCAGTTAGAAAAGTTCCCGGATGTATACAGGAAATGCGGACGTATACAGAAAATACAGCTTAACGCAATCTTACAGCCGTTCCAACGGCAGTAATCAGCAGCAAAGCCCCGCTCGAGTCTACATTAATCGTGCCGGTGTCCACTTCCACCCCGATTACGGCATTGGCGCCCAGGCGCTGCGCTCGTTTTTCCAGTTCAGCGAGGGCATCTCGCTGTCCTTTGAGAAACACTTCCTCGTAACTGCCGGTGCGCCCGCCGATGATGTCGCGAATGCCCGCGAAGAAATCTCGCAGGGCGTTGGTGCCGTAGACAACCTCAGCAGTTACTATTCCCAGGTAAGATTGAATTTCTGCTCCTTGGATGATATCAGTTGTTGTTACAATCATCAGTTGGCCTCAGTCGCGAAAATTTTGAGTGGGTCTTGTTCTGTAGATTTACTACATCTCGCCGCTCAAAAATTCCTGGTAAACCCTAAGCTGTCAGCTTAACAAGGTGACAGCCCCTCGCTCTTTCATTCCACACACTCTTTGAAACAAATGGCCGTGTACAAACAAAGTCTCTTGGTATTCAGTACGTTGCTAGTAGCAGGATTCGCTGTCGCAGCGCCGCAGATAGCGCTCTCAGCAGAAACATTCGTTCAAGTCAACCCTCAAAATGATTCAAATTTAGATGCTCTGCTGCGACAAGGGCGCGAGTTTGTAGATTTAGGAGACTACAGTAAAGCGATCGCCATTTATCAGGAAGCGGCGCGTTTAGATACAGAAAACCCCCGCATTTTTTCTGGTATTGGCTATTTAGAAGCGCGTCAGGGCAACTATCAAGCCTCAGTAGAATTTTACCAACAAGCGATCGGTCTCGAACCGAACAATGCGGACTTCCAATACGCATTAGGATATGCTATGGCGAATTTACAAAACTATCCCGCTGCTGCCACAGCTTATCGCCGCGCCGCTGTTCTCGATCGCAAAAATGTCAATGCCCGAATCGGTCTCGGAGTGGTACTCTTTCAGCAAAAAGATTACAGCGGTTCTTTTAAAGCATACCAAGAGGCGATCGCCCTGGATCCAAAAAATTGGCAAGCTTATTCTTCAATGGGTTTAGTATTGATCCAGCAGGGAAATTTTGCCAGTGCTGTCACCGTGCTCCAACAAGCAGCCGAACTCGCTCCCAAACAAGCCGGTGTCCAGTTAAAATTAGGCACTGCTTTGCTGCGTGCCGGCTATACTTCCGAAGGGCTAGCAGCTTTTGAAGAAGCTGCCAAATTGGAGCCCCGGAATCCAGAAGTGCAGTTAGAAATTGGCGAACTTCTCAAGGCTCAAAACGACTTAGACGGAGCGCTGGTAGCTTATCAGCGGGCTATTGCGGTGCGACCGAATTTAGTGGAAGCACACGCAGGAATCGGGGAAATTCAACTGGAAAAACAAGATTTTTTAGGAGCGATTAACACTTTTGGGCGAGTGATTAAGCTCGATCCAAACAGGGCCGAAGCTTATTACAATATGGGTACGGCACTCAAAGCGCGCGATCGCAAATCCGAAGCAATTGAAGCTTTTCAACAAGCCCTCAACACTTTCCGCCAGCAAGGCAACAATGAGGGTGTACAAAAATCTGAGGCGGCCCTCCAGCAACTAAAGTAATATTTCTCAATGGACTAATTGGTAATGGGCTAGCAGTTTTGAGTGTGGAGTAAGTAATTTTCTTAGTGCTTAACTTTTTCCACTCGCCGTGTTGCAAGGAAAAAAGCCATCTCAAAACTGTTTCTATTCCCTATTCCCTATGCCCCCCTTTCCTCTTCCTTCTTCCTTCTTAGTTCGTTTCTTAAGTTTTTAATTGAATGCAGATAAATGTGGCTCAATAGAGTACAATTTTGCCGCGATTGGAGAAGAGCGATCGCTCTGTAATTTTAAGAAAAAATAAGGGCGATCGCACAGTAGCATTTGGTAAAAGCTCCATCTTTTGTAAGATGTTAAAACAGCTTCCTGAAAATGAATCTATTTCTATTGATAGAGACCGCAAACTTGTTAACTTTTGTAAAATAAGCAAAATCTCCCATCCCCAGAGCTTTATCTATGCAAACGTATGATGTGATTATCATCGGAGCCGGTCACAACGGACTGGTCTGTGCGTCTTATCTCCTAAAAGCTGGATATACCGTCCTGTTGTTAGAAAAACGTTCGGTTCCCGGGGGCGCGGCAACTACTGAAGCTGCGATTCCCGAATTGCCGGATTTTAAATTCAATTTGTGCGCGATCGACCACGAGTTTATCCATTTAGGGCCAGTTGTAGAAGAATTAGAACTGGAAAAATACGGTTTAGAATATCTTTTCTGCGATCCAGTGGCCTTTTGTCCGCATCCCGATGGCAAATATTTCTTAGCGCACAAATCCGTAGAAAAAACTTGTGCAGAAATTGCCCGCTACAACGAGCGCGATGCTAAAAAATATGCCGAATATACAGACTTTTGGCAGCGGGCTTTAGGTGCAATGGTTCCGATGTTTAATGCGCCACCAAAATCCATCATAGATATTCTGGGCAACTACGATATTGCAAAGATCAAAGATTTATTGTCAGTCATCGGTTCCCCCGACAAAACGCTGGACTTTATTCGCACGATGCTCACCAGCGCTGAAGACCTTCTCAACGAGTGGTTTGACGAGGAATTTATCAAAGCACCCCTAGCAAGATTAGCCGCAGAACTCGGCGCGCCTCCTTCGCAAAAAACCCTGGCTGTAGGCGCAATTATGCTAGCAATGAGGCACAATCCCGGCATGGCAAGACCGCGCGGAGGGACGGGTGCATTAGTGCAAGCGCTGCTCAATTTAGTCAAAAGTTATTCAGGTGTGGTACTTACCGACCAGCACGTCGAGAAAATATTAGTTGATGACGGTCGCGCTGTGGGAGTTCGAGTTGCCGGCGGCACGGAATACCGCGCTACAAAAGGTGTCATTTCTAATATTGATGCTAAGCGCTTATTTCTGCACTTAATGGATTCCAGCGATGTTGACAGTGCCGACCCGGATTTGCGGGAAAGATTGGAGCGCAAAATTGTTAACAACAACGAGACTATTCTCAAAATAGACTTAGCTCTCAATGAAATGCCCAAGTTCGATCGCTGGAATCATCGGGACGAGTATTTAATGGGTTCGGTTTTAATTGCAGACTCGGTGAGACACGTTGAAATTTCTCACAGCGACCCTTCAATCGGCAGAATCCCCGACTCTGACCCATCGATGTATGTAGTGTTTCCGACGGTACGAGACCCGTCAATGGCTCCCCCCGGACATCATACAGCTTGGATTGAATTTTTTGCTCCTTACATGATCGAAAATGCTGAAGGAACCGGCCAGCACGGTACGGGGTGGACGGATGAGCTGAAAAACAAAGTTGCCGATCGCTGTATTGACAAATTGGCAGAATATGCACCGAATATCAAGAAGTCAATTATCGGCCGCCGCGTGGAAAGTCCGGCGGAATTGGGAGAACGTTTGGGGGCTTTGAAGGGGAATTATTATCACGTTGATATGACCCTGGATCAGATGATCTTTTTCCGTCCTCTGCCGGAGTTGGCTAATTACAAAACGCCGATCGATGGTTTGTTTCTGACGGGGGCGGGAACGCATCCGGGCGGCTCGATTTCGGGTATGCCGGGACGCAATACCGCTCGCGTTTTCATGCACTCGCAGCAGCCTTTCGCCCAGACTTTCGCAGATGCGGCTAATACTCTGAAAGCGAAGGGTAAGTCGGTATTTCGGAGTAATGAGAAGTAAGATTTTTTGAACTGTAGGCAGATTAACGCAGATTAACGCAGATGACTCCCATCTGCGTTTGTTTGTATTGATTTATCAGTGGGGGAGTGCGATATTTTTTTCTGGTTGATGCCCTGTGAAGGGAAAAAGATTTGCGATCGCCCTCAATACCCTTTGTAAATCCTGTGCATCTTTCGCGCTTGGTGGCGACGGTGGGCGTTTCATCAAATCTGTTAAAATATTTTGTTATCATAGAGCATATTCCATCGATAAAATTCTCAATATTAGAAGAACAAGTTAACACTGCAAGCATTTTTGAACTTAGTATTGCAGCCAAACCTCTAATTTAGCAAAACAGGCAAGTCGCTGGTAGAAGTCGCTCCCCCTCTCCGAATCAGGGCGATCGCCGCCGATCCCCCAGCATCTCGCATTCTCCTTAATTCATACTTTATGCGGATGAAAACGCTGGCCCCAAGTTGAGAAACTGAGAAGTGGCGTTACCCTTTTTTTAGCGATGGCAAACCGAGTTTTGATTGTCGGTGGGCGGGGACGAATTGGCAGCAGCGTTGCCCAAGACCTTGTTACCCATACCGATGCAGAAATTACTATTACCGGACGCAACCCTGAAGGCTCTATTACGCCGGAATTGCCACCGGATAGGGTGCAGTATCAAGCTTTAGATTTAGCAGACAGTGCAGCCCTGCACCAAGCGGTTTCATCCTCTAACCTCGTCGTTCACTGTGCTGGACCTTTTCACTACCGAGACGCTAGTGTATTAAAAACTTGCATAGAAGCAGGTGTTAATTATACTGATGTCAGCGACAGCCGCAGTTTTACTCGCAGAGCTTTAGAATTGCGCGAAACAGCTAAAAATGCTGGGATTACGGCTATTATTAATACGGGGATTTTCCCCGGTGTGTCTAATAGCATGGTGCGCCGAGATGTGGAACAATTAGATGAAGCAGAACACATCCATTTGAGTTATGTAGTCGGAGGTTCTGGCGGCGCTGGCGTTACCGTCATGAGAACTACTTTTTTAGGCTTGCAAACTCCTTTTGAGGTTTGGGAAGAGCGCAAGTGGCACCAAGTAAAACCCTACAGCGATCGCGAAACAATTGAATTTCCCGCGCCCTACGGCAAAACAGGGGTTTACTGGTTTGATATGCCGGAAGCAATCACTTTGCCCGAAACATTCCCCGTCAAATCAGTTGTGACTAAATTCGGTACGTCTCCCGACCTTTACAATCACCTTACCTGGTTTGTTGCCAAGTATTGGCCTGCTAGCTGGCTCAAAAATAACTCCGTGATTGAATTTCTCTCCTACGTCAGTTATGGGATGACCAGTGTTACTAATAGTTTTAGTGGGGTTGGCGTGGCAGTGCGATCGCAAGTGACTGGTCTCAAAAACGGTCAACCCGCTAAAGTTTGCTCGACAGCGATACACCCCAATGCTGCCGTCGCTACTGGCATTGGTACTGGCAGCATCGCTCAATTAATGTTAGAAGGTAAACTGGAAAAACCTGGCATTTGGTCTGTCGAACAAGCTCTTTCTACTGAGCTATTTGAACGCGCTATGCAGAACAGAAAACTAGACATAGAGCAGGTGGTTTTGTAGTTACTTAGGTTATTTATAGGACTTTAAAATGTTGGAAAATGGGATTTTTGCCCGAACTGCTAAGACGCGAAACACGGGCCGAAAGAGAAGAGTCAGGGGCTTCGTAATTGATGGGAAAACCCCTAGATAGGGTTCCTCGCAGGAATTGCGATCGCCCCTCATAGGAGATGAGTTCCGCTTGTCTAACTAATCTATCTTTTGGTAGAAGTAATAGTAACAAGCAGGCGCTTAAGATATGGGACATGACGGGAAACATCCCTTTTGGCTCGCTCTAGATGCTGTAGCTGCGACAAAGATTGCGCTTGAACCAAGGTAGTCAATGTGCGATCGCAGTGAAGGGGCGACAAACACCATAATTTTTGCGGAAAAATACGAGGAGAAGTTGATATGAAGCGGGTTTTAAAAGCTCTAGGACAAACATTGAGCCAAAGCATTTTGCTGGTCTGTACCTTGGCGTTCATTGGTTTGCTAAGTCTAGCGATAGTACCCAGTCAGGCTGCTTACGCAGGTCAAGACAGGAGTCAGGCGCAGCCAGAAGCTAGAATTACTGACCCCGCAGAAAGTTTCGAGGATCTCAATCCCCAAGCAGCTTACGAAGAAATAGTCAAAACCTCTCAAAATCCTGCAAAGGTCGAGAAAGCTTACGACGAAAGCTTAAAGGAGTACAAGGGAGAACACCCGCAAGAAGGAATAGTTCAAAAAGCTGAAGATTTGATCGAAAAAGTCACGGGCAACTAATAAATCAAGAGATTTATATCTAACTCAAGTTGCTGGTAAATAGACAGCTTCAGTGAGTAGACAATGAAGCCACTGTCAGAACTTACTTGAAGATAATTATCTAGGGTGCGCCTCGGCGCACCTTATCGCTTGAAAGTAGCGTGTAAAACTCGTTTGTGAGTCGAGAAGTATTTTATCCTTTCCCTCCTTTTGAAGCTAGCAGCTTCAGCCTTAAGGCAGATGAATAGATATGAATTTAAAAGGTAAATTTAATAATAGTTACATTTAGATAAAAGGAAAAAAATATCATGAGCGATGACAAAAAAACGGTACATGAACCTGATGCTAACCTAGACCCGATTTCCGGCGAAAAAGGGGCTCATCCAGTAGGAACCGGTATTGGTGCGGCGAGTGCGGGTGCTGCGGGTGCTGCGATCGGCGGTGCCATCGGCGGGCCTGTAGGAGCAGTTGTCGGCGCTGTTGTGGGTTCGTTTAGCGGCGGTTTGGTGGGCAAAGGTGTGGCCGAGGCGATCGACCCCACGGTAGAAGATGCTTACTGGCAAAGCAACTACAGTTCGCGTCCTTACGTGGACACGAGCGCGACTTACGAAGACTATCAGCCTGCATACCGCACCGGTTATGAGGGATACAGCCGCTATGGCGCTACTGGTAAGAAATACCACGAGATTGAACCGGATTTGCAGCGCGACTACGAAACAAATCGCGGTAAGTCTAATGTGACTTGGGAAAAAGCTAAGCACGCCACGCGCGACGCTTGGGATCGGGTGGAACGCGCTGTTCCTGGTGACATTGACAAAGACGGCCGCTAAGGGCTTACGCCAAGTATTTCTCAGTCTTGGAGACACACAAACTCAAGCGTTCCGGTTATTTTTAGCCGGGTACCGGAATGGAGAGAAGTGTTTGATCAAAAAAAACCCGGCTGCTGCGTTCTGGACTGTTGTTGATAGATGGCACAGTTTTTAACGCGAGTTTAGCGAAGTTTTTGGGGATTTTCAGCCCCTCTCTACATCGGAGAGGGTATTTTTATGATCCCTTGAAATCGCATTTTTCAACACGATTTTTATTTCACAGGACTGTTCGCTGTGATAACTCGCTAGAGACGTAGAGGCTTGGTTGTGCGGGACGATCGCACTCCTAAAAAATGCTTTTTACAAAATCGGGATGCTTCCGTTTGAGATTAACATTTTTTTTTGACTATTAGCCTTAAAATTAAACTTATTCACGACTGAGGCATCGATCGCATATTTCTGTCATTTTTCGCGATGCGCTTTCTTCAATCGCAGCCGGCTCGTAAAGTGTCGGTGGCTTCAAGTCCGATAATTGTTAATCTAAATCCTCTCATTCAAAATTGGTATTACTTGTGGATGAAATGTTGGAAAGAGCTTGGACACTCAAGCAAAATTTAATTGACTTTGTGCTGGATGCTGAGGGAGAGTTGGCGGTAGCTTTGGAAGCTTATGCTGCAGCTCGATCGACCGGCGAGCGCTACGATATTGCTCAGCAAAATCAAGTGATTGACAGTTTTACCATCGAAGGTAAAGTCGGAGAGAAAACGCCGATCGACCTATTTGTCGAAAGTCAGCCGGATTTAACCCAGAGCGATCGTAGCTTGCTCGAAAGTTGGGAGCACAGAAGCTTCACTGGCTTATTTGAAATCACTCAACTTTCCCCCGACAGGTTTGAACTGATGAACTGGCTGACGGCTAAGCACTACGTTGTCAAGCCCAACAGTCCTAATTTTCTTGCAGAGATGTCTCGCTTTAAGTTAGGAGAAATCTTGCTGGCTCGGATTTCTCCCCTTACCGATGACTGGTGGATACTTTCGAGCTCTCCCATTTTGAAGGGGAAATTGGGTAAGCCGAAGTTGGCGGTGGCGATCGGCAATTTCAAGCAAAATCACAACAAGAACCTGTACAGCGATGCCCCGGAATTGTTAGAGCAAGCTTGGCAGTCAGTAGAAAAGTACCATGAAGATTTTACCGAATTTTTTGGTAGTGATGAATTGACGCTATCGGGGTATCACCTGAATAAACAGTTGGCTGAATTTCAGGAATTCATCACTAAAAAACGCCTAGCGGATATCGGCGTTGATGGAAGTAAATCTCTGGCGGATATCGTTGAGGATGCCGGAGTCGATCGAGAAGAAGTCAAAGCAGCAGCAATCGCGGCGGCTGGTGCCGATGCTAACGCAGTTGAGGTAATGCTCGACAGCAATGCTAGTTCAAAAATGGTAATGCCGAAAGTCGAATTGCCCGATCGCTTCAAGAAAGCCGAACAGGTGACAGCACTTTCTCATCCTCGCTGGGGACAAACCTTTTTGTCTACTTACGCTCAATTTACTGCACTGCTATCTGCTGAAGACTTTTCAACTGTTCCCGGTTACGAAAAGCTGGTGCGTAACTATCTCGAAGATCCTGCAATTAATGCCTGGATTTGGCAACGGTTAGCTAAAGTTAATCCAGCGAAATTAGAACAAATTTTGCAAACTGTATTGCAACGTACAGACTTTCAGCTCGATCGCGATTTAGATGCCTTGCTGCAAGAGTTTAAAAAACCTTTAGAACCTGAACTCCCGGAAATTGCCAGCGTTCCCGTGCACCTGCACAACTTATTTCAGGAAGCTTTAGGCGAAGTTAATAAGTCAAAGTCTAAACCGCAGGAGAAAAAGAAAAGCTCTAAAGGCTTTAAATCCTAAGCAACTAAGTTCGTGGCATACTCCTACACGCTATGGTATCGCATACAGTGTAGGCTGCTCACCAACTCCACCTCATGCTATGGGCTAACGCGCCGGCTTTGCCAAGGGATACTCGATGAGATTGCCACAGCAAAGGGAAAGCAGGAAGAGAATGGCAATTTCAAGTGCCAGTGCGATCGACCCTAGCCATTTTGGGCGCGTTAGTCTGCATGCCTCAGATAATAAACCATTAAACAAGCTCACAGCTAGCTGTGAGCTTATGGCCCGGTAATATTACTCAAATAGCTTTGCAGTCAGGACTTTAGTTTTTCTTCACCGCGATCGAAAGAACTGAAGTCCTCACTACAAACACTTTTTTTAATCTTCCACTCGTCGGACAGCCATGCGTTGCAGCGGCAGGCTGAGTATGCTAGAAGCAGTCAACAAGTAAGAAAGAACAGTAGTCAGCTTCAAACTGAGCAATAACCAGCTATCCTCTGGTAGGTGAAGTTTCAGCCCGAAAAAAGAGATGCAGTACACTATCCAGTAAGTAAAGCTCATCTTGATTAGGATTTCTTCGCTCAAAGTGCGATCGTCCGTTGGCTGCGAGTTGCGATTATCAGCCAGCAGGACTAGACCCGCAATAGAAGCCACAAAAGAAACCATAACGAGATAGTCATGCCAGTTAAGCTCAACCATTTCTAAACTCCGCTTTTATCCGAATTTTTGGAATCAGACATCAGTCTAAAGGATAAGTTTTCCCGGTCAAAGCAATAGTTACAAATTGAAACAGCCGCAGTTACAAATCGCAATGAAAATCAACCGCAACCACCAGCCACAGGCTCGTTTAGTCAGTCGCCAAGGACAGTTCCCCTTAAATATTGTCAAGTTGGGAGTACCTCGCCTGCATTTTGCCGACCTCTACCACAGGCTGCTAACTCTTTCTTGGCCGCGATTTTTCATCCTGATTTGTCTCTCCTATACAGTCACAAATTCTTTATTTGCCTTAGCTTACTTGGCGGGAGGAGATTGCATTGCTAACGCGCGGCCGGGTTCTTTCCCAGATGCCTTTTATTTCAGCGTGCAAACAATGGCGACGATCGGCTACGGCTCTATGTATCCGCGCACGGATTACGCTAATACTATAGTCGCGATCCAAGCGCTTTTTGGTTTGTGGGGAGTGGCGATGGTGACGGGACTGGCTTTTTCGAGATTTTCCAGACCAACAGCTAGAGTTATCTTCAGCCGGGTAGCTGTGATCGCTCCTTTCAACGGTGTTCCGACTCTGATGTACCGCACTGCAAATCAGCGTTTTAACCAAATTTTAGAAGCGCAGCAGCGAGCTACTTTGATCCGCAACGAGGTAACAGCGGAAGGAGAATTTATGCGGCGTTTTTACGATTTGCAATTAGTGCGAAGTCACTCTCCGGTTTTTGCCTTAACTTGGACGGTTATGCACGCAATTGAGGAGAGCAGTCCTTTGTACCAACTTACTGCCCAAGACTTGATGGAACAGCAAGCGGAAATTGTAATTACGTTAACAGGAATTGACGAAACAGTTTCGCAAACAATTAACGCGCGACATTCTTTTGTAGCATCTGAAATTATGTGGAATATGCGATTTGTAGATATTCTTTTGAAATCGGCGACGGGAGGGCGGGTGGTTGATTATACTCGGTTTCACGATGTGAAGCCTGTGGAAGAGAAGTTGTGAGTATAATAGTGCTAGAATACCTCTAGGACGACAAAAATTGATATTTATGACTTCAGTTACTACGAAGATGACACTCAAAGAATTGCAACCGCAACTTTTGGCTTTAACTCCCGAAGAAAAGGCTCAAGCTATACAATTCCTAGCCCAAAGTTTAAGCAACTTTTGGCCGGGAATTAAAAAGACTCCCGGTGTCATGGGCGGAGAAGCCTGTATCCGAAAAACTCGGATTCCTGTTTGGCTTTTGGTAAGTTATCGCCGTCAAAGTGCCACCGATGCTCATATTTTAGAAGGTCATCCCGATCTGAGTGCCGCAGATTTGGTGAATGCTTTTAGTTATGCTGAGGCATATCCTGATGAGATTGAAAGAGCAATTCGAGAACAAGAAGAGGCATAAACTGTGGCGCGTCTTTATGCAGATGAACAATACCCGTTTCCTGTTGTAAAATTACTGCGTAATTTGGGCCATGATGTCCTGACAGTTCAAGAAGCGGGGAAGGCTAACCAAAAGATTCCGGATGAAGAAGTTCTAGATTTTGCTATTAGCAATAATCGTGCAGTATTGACATTAAATAGACCTGATTTTATTCGACTGCATAGGTTTAACTCTGACCATACGGGCATAATTGTCTGCACAAACGACCAAAACTGGGAACGGCTGGCTGTACGCATTAATGAAGCTATTTCTAATCTAGAAACACTGAGAAGTCTACTGATTCGAGTTAATCGGCCGTCGGAGTGAGTATAACAGCTGCAGAAGGAATCAATTCGTATAGCAGCTATCGCACAAAGTATTAAAATAAACAAAAAACTCCTCGTACTATGCGAATAATTCATACTGCTGACTGGCATTTAGGGCGACGTTTTCGAGGGATCGATCGCACTTTTGAAATTGCGATCGCCCTCGAACAGATTTTGAAGCAAGCAAAAGCCTTGGATGTCGATGCTGTGCTCGTTGCCGGTGACATTTTCGACGTGCCCAACCCTCCCGCTTACGCCGAACGCATTGCTTATAACTTTTTCTGCGAACTCCAAGCCGCAGGAATTCCCGCAATTGCGATCGCCGGTAATCACGATTCGGCATCCCGCATCGACAGCATCGCGCAATTGCTTTCCCTCGCCGGTGTTCGCGCTTTAGGCAAACCCAGGCTTTCTGCAGACGGCGGCACAATTACTCTCAATACAAAAAGCGGTAAACTTTGCGTGGGAGCGATGCCTTTTGCTTCCGAACAAAGACTGTTAGATGCTAATTCTCTCTGGCAGTCTGGCGATGCCGATCGCCGAAGAGATTACCGCGAAATAGTAGCATATTTACTCGAAGATTTAACCAGGGATTTTAGAGACAATACTGTCAATATTCTCATGGGACACATGAGCATTGACGGCGCTCGATTGGCAAAATCCGAAGTCGCTTATTACACGCGAGAAAAATACCTGCTCTCATCGCAAACTCTGCCGCCGGAAGCTCAGTATGTCGCCCTCGGACACATCCACATTCACCAGCGGATTTCTGAGACTTCTCCCGCTTATTATTCGGGTTCTTTGATTCAGTTAGATTTTGGAGAAGCGGAACAGGAAAAAGGATTTTGCTTGATAGAAGTTGAGCCGGGAAGTCCGGCAAAGGTGGAATTTAAGCCTGTGGCTTGCCACAAGCCGTTAAAAGTGCTTAAATGTCATAACGACAATCTCGATGAAACTTTAGAAGCTCATCAGTATCATCCGGGTTTCTTGAAAGTAATTGTCGAACTGGACAGTCCGCAAATCGGACTTGCCGATCGAGTGCGCCAAATTTGTTCTCAAGCGCTGTTAATTGAACCGCGCTATCCAGATGCAGCGCTAGAAGCAACAGAAATAACTAATATCGATCCCAATAATTTCGATCCGGCAGCAGAGTTTTGCAACTATTATCAAAACCGCTTGGGAACGACACCGAAACCGGCAGTATTGGAGGAATTTCAAAACTTGTACAAGAAGTTTAAGGAAACAGTTAACAATTAAATACTCTTGTCCCTCCCCCTTATTTTAAATTCCAGGCTCAGTCTGGAAATATCCAGAGGCTCTGCCTGGCGCTTAAATAGGAAAATTGGAGCCAGAGCCTCTCGATATGCGTTACCAGGCAGAGCCTGGTAAAGAGTAATATAAATCCACCATCTAAAATCTAAAATCAGTATGCGTCCACTCGAACTTATTCTCGAAGGATTTACCAGCTTCCACCGCGAACAGCGTTTAGATTTTTCTCAACTCGATTTGTTTGCAATTACGGGTGCTACAGGTGCGGGCAAATCTTCACTGTTAGATGCCATGACTTACGCTCTTTTTGGCACTACTACTCGCAGCGGCAAACAAGTAAGTGATTTGGCGAGTCAAGGCAGCGAAAATTTAAAAGTGCAGTTGCGTTTTGCTGTGGGTTCGGCACAGTATCGGGTGACGCGAAGGTGGCGTTTTCGTCCCAAATCTCCGGAAAATAAGGTGATTTTGGACAACTGGCAAAATGGTCAATGGGAAACTTTGGGGACGAGTATCGTTGCTGTTCAAAATACGATTGAACAGATTTTAGGAATGGATTTTGATACTTTTACGCGAGCAATTGTTCTGCCTCAAGGCAAGTTTGATGAGTTTATTAAAGGGGATACATCAAAACGTCGGGAAATTTTGCGTCAGCTAGCGGGATTTGAGATTTTTGAGCAGATGCGGAAGGAAACAAATGAACTCGCAAAGTTGCTGAAACAAGAACGGGAAATGGTGGAAAGGCAGCTAGCGGATTTGAGTGCGCCGACGGCTGATGAGGTGGCTCAAAGACGATCGCAACTTTTGATTTTAGAGCAGCAGTTGCCTGAGTTCGAGCGCGCTGTCATGAAAGCTCAGAAGGCTCTAGATGAAGAGGAACAGCTATTTTCGCAAATCGCTCGCTGGCAAGAGCTGCAACAAGAACTTGCTAAATTAAATGCTAATTCTGCTGAGGTTGCAATTTTAGCACAGCGTTTAGAAAGAGCGCAAGCTGCCAATCATTTACAGGGAGATTGGGCTTTAGTGCGATCGGCTCGCAGTCAGTATGAAACTGCCGAAAGTGCCTCGGTGGCAGCGCGAAAGCAGTTAATTCAAGCTCGCTCTGAGCTGGCAGTAGAGCAGCAGCAACTTGACGCGGCAAAAGCCAAAGAAGAGGTGCTAGCGCCACAAATTAAGGCTCGCGAAGATGCTCTAGCTGCTGCTAAAGTATATGAAGAACAGCGCGCTCAATTAGAAAAAGAAGTTGCGCTTGCCCAAAAAATTCAACAGGAAAAACTCCGCTTTTTTATGGCAGCAGATAAAGACCTGCAAGCTGCTAATACTAAAATTCAAGGCGCGGGTTTTCGAGTTACTCAAGCAGCGGCACAGCTCGCACAGTATTCGCAGGGAGGAAAGCGTTTAGAGCAATTGCAGCAAATTTCACCCTTATTGATGGAAATTCACCTAATTACCAAGCAGCAAAAGACTCAGCAACAACAGTTGGATAAATCTCTAGCAGAGAAGGAAAGCGCTCAACAAAATTATGTGGAGGTTACCGCTAATTTAGAAGCAGTTGAACTCAGGCTAAAAGAGTGCGCCCGCGAGTTAGAAGCGGCGGAAACAGCTAATGCGGAAGCGGCACGTTTAGAGAGTGTTGCTGCTATCAGAATGTCGCTGAATTCTGGCGATACTTGCCCGGTGTGCGGGGGGGTGCATCCTGAGAGCGAGAGCCTCCCTCCTTTGCCGAATTCTAATATTGTCGATGTCGCTGGTTTGCGGCAGAAATTGGCGGCAGCAAATCAGGTTTTTCAAAATGCTCAAAGGTTGGCGGCTGAGGGAAAAAGTGCAGTTTCAGCCTGCCTGCAAAAAGAGTCGGAAATTGCTCAAATGTTGCAATTAACCGCGAATAAAGTTGCCGAATTGCAGCAGGAAATCACTCAAGTTCTGGAGACTCCTGATTGGGAAAGCTTGGGGTTGCAACAGGAGTTGGCAATCCTTAAAGAGAGCGATCGCCAATACCGCGAAACCGAACAGCAGTTCCAACTGGCATCATTGGAATATGATAATTTTCAGGAAAGATTTAATCTTGCGGTAGCGAATCGAGCAGCTAAACAGCAGGAATATCAAGATGCGATCGCCGAATCAGACCGCCGCCAGCAGCAGTTGCAAAGTTGTGTAAATGCGCTTTATCAAATTACCGAATATCAACCTTATGCTAATTTAGCAAAAGTCTTAGAACAAGACAAGCAAGACTTGGCAAATCTGCTGAAAGTTGCCGAAAAATCCTATCAAACTGCTCAAAATAAGGTTATTCAAGCCGCAGAGAGAGAGCAACAAGCGGGAGAAGCTTTTGGACAAGCCCAAGCCCAGAAACAGCAGTTAAACCTGGATTGGGGAGCAAAATTAACAGCGGTTGATTTCACAGAAGAGACATTTTTAGCAGCGGTGGCGACAGTTAAGGAACAATCAGAATGGGAAAATGCTATTCGCTCTCACCGCGAATCAAAAATTCAGTTAGAGACGCGGGCGAAAGATTTGAGCGAGGCGATCGCAGGCAGAACTACCGATGAGAATACTTTAGCACAAGTGCGATCGGCAAAACATACCGCCCAAGAAAACCTCAAACAAGCCAACAACAACCGCGCCGAACTGTTAGCTTGGATTCAAGTAGCAGCTCAAAATCTCGAACAAGCCGACAGAATGTCACAGCAAATCACAAATTTCACCGAACAAGAGCAAACTTATCACACCTTAGCGCAGAACCTCAAATCCAACGAATTTCAATCATACATTTTAGAACATTTAGAAGCAGAATTAGTCGGCAGCGCCACCTTAATTTTGCAAGAATTAACCGAAAATCGCTACAAACTAATAAACCAAGACGGCGAATACTGGGTAGCAGATAATTGGAACGGCGGCGAAGCTAGACGAGTGCGTACTCTTTCCGGTGGCGAAACCTTTGCCACTTCCTTATCAATGGCTTTAGCTTTGTCAGAAAAGCTGTCTCAAGGATCTCACTTGGGCAGCTTATTTCTCGATGAAGGATTTGGTACTTTAGATACCGAAACTCTCGAAAGCGTTACTCAAATTTTAGAATCTTTGCGACAGCGAGAAAGGCTGATTGGAGTGATTACCCACGTTCGAGAATTGGGCGAAAGATTGCCCGCACAAGTTAAAGTTTCTAAATCCCCCCAAGGTTCTAAAATAGAAGTACATAGATCCTGAAGTGAGAGGCGCGTGCGTGAAATAGTAAACTTGCTTAAGGACGTACATTATCACTAAACCTGCCACTACAATTACCTATAATATATGATGAAAAATTACCCGAATCGAATGCAATCGGTACAGTCGCCAATAATTCCAGTAGTTGGCGAACTGATCCGCCAAAATCCGGGAACAATATCTTTAGGACAAGGCGTAGTTTACTACAATCCGCCACAAGAATCATTTGAAAAAATTCCCGAATTTTTTTCAAATCCCGACAATCACAAATACAAAGCCGTGGAAGGAATTCCACAATTACAAGATGCTATCGCAGCTAAACTAAAAACAGATAACGACATAGAAATTAATAGCAAAAACTGCATTGTCGTTACCGCTGGTAGCAATATGGGATTTACCAACGCCATTCTCGCTATCACTTCGGCGGGAGACGAAGTTATTATCCAATCACCTTATTACTTCAACCACGAAATGGCGGCAATTATGGCAAGTTGCCGACCTGTGATAGTAGAAACTGACGCCAATTATCAACTTAATATCGATGCTATAAAAAAAGCAATTACCGACAAAACGCGAGCCATAGTTACCATTTCCCCAAATAACCCCACTGGTGTTGTTTATCCTTCCGAAGCACTGCGGGAAGTTAACGAAATTTGTCGCCAGCACAACATCTATCACATCAGCGATGAAGCTTATGAATATTTTACTTATAACGGCGTCAAACACTGTTCGCCCGCCGCTTTTTCCCACAGCAGCGAACATACAATTTCTCTGTTTAGCCTTTCCAAAGCCTACGGTTTTGCGAGTTGGCGGATCGGGTATATGGTAATCCCAGAACACTTGCTCGTTTCAGTGAGAAAGATTCAAGATACAATCTTAATTTGTCCGCCCGTAATTTCTCAGTATGCAGCCTTGGGAGCTTTGCAAGTTGGTAGAGGTTACTGCGATAATTATGTAAGGGCGATCGCATCTGTGCGACAACTCGTATTAGACGAACTCAATACCATCCAAAATTTGTGTACAATTTCCCCAGCCGCCGGAGCATTTTACTTTTTCTTGAAAGTTGATACTGAAATCGATACAATGGAATTAGTAGAAAAATTAATTCGCGAATATCACGTAGCAGTGCTTCCCGGTACAACCTTCGGCATGGATAACGGCTGCTATTTGCGGGTTGCTTACGGTGCTTTGGAAAAAGCAACCGCCACCGCAGGTATTAGGAGATTAGTTAAAGGTTTGAAGACAATTTTAAACAAGTAAAATAGGAAGATTAAACATGGTTGCCACTAATTTAAAAGCCAATACAAATATCCAAGATACCTCCGCTGCAAGACTGGCAGACTTGCGCGATTTGATGGCAGATTATGAATTAGATTGCTATTACATCCCAGCGGTTGACGAACATTTAAATTTATCAGTTCCAGCAGCCAAGCAACGACGAGCTTGGATGTGCGGTTTTACGGGTTCCGCCGGTGATTTGTTGGTTGGGAAAGATTGCGCTTGGTTGTTTGTGGATTCCCGCTATTACGAACAAGCCGAATTGCAAGTAGATACTGGAATTATTCAAATATCGAAACTCGGCTTAGAAGGAAATTTAACATTAATTGAAACTTTAGAAAAACTTGCTGTAGAATCGGCAGAAAAATCAACTAAAATTCGCATGGGTTTTGACCCGTTTACAGTAGCGACAGAGCAATATCAAAATTGGGTGAAAAAATTCGCGAATGCAGAGATTGAGCTCATACCGATCCGGGAGAATTTGACAGACAAAGTGCGATCGCAAACTCCTTGGCAAACAGCAGAGACTTTACCCGCGATTGATGCAGAACCCATATTTAGTTTACCTGTATCCCTGACCGGAGAAACCGCCGCCGAAAAATTAGCCAGAGTCAGGGAAGCGATGCACAAAGCCAATATAGATGTGCTTCCGATTACCAACCTGAATCAAATAGCGTGGCTGTTCAATCTCCGAGGCTCGGATATTCCCCACATTCCCATTTTCATATCCTATGCCATTGTCACCACTGATTCAGCGTTTTTGTTTACAAATACCGAACGAATTTCGCTAGAAATCAAGCAAGAATTGCGGGCGGATGTAACTTTACTTCCCTACGCAGACTATCCGCATACATTAGAAACTTGCGTAAATTTGCCACATAAAGTTCGGGTACTTTTAGACCCCAAACACAGCACAGCAGGTACGTACCAGTTAATATTAAACCATCAAGAATCGCAGTTTTACAACATCGAAATAGTTTTTGAGGCGCATCCGGTAGAAGGGATGAAAGCTCGCAAAAATCCGGTTGAAATCGAGCAGATGAAATCAGCCAATTTCAAAGCAAGTCGAGCGAAAACTTTGACTTTAAAGTGGTTGACTGAACAGATAGAAAATGGTAAGACCTTGACGGAGTTTGATGTCAAACAAAGCATCGAAAGATTTTACCAGGAAGAAACGGATTTTCAGACTTTAACTTTTAGAACGATCGCAGGTGCGGGAGCCAATAGCTCGATCGTACATTACGGAACTCCCAGCCCAGAAGTCACCTTAAAACCCGGAGAATTGCTGCTGCTTGACTCAGGCGCGCAATATTTAGCAGGTACAACGGACGATACGAGAACAATAAGTATCGGAGAACCGACGGCGCTACAAATAGAACACTACACAACAGTTTTAATCGCGCACATCAACTGTGCAATGCAGCAATTCCCCAAAGGAACAACGGGAGCGCAATTAGATGCGATCGCCCGTGCGGTATTATGGCAAGAACAGCTAGACTACGGACATGGCACCGGGCACGGAGTCGGCGCGTTTTTAGCCGGTCACGAAGGGCCAAACGGCATCAGCAAATCGGTACAATATCCCCTAGAAGCGGGAATGGTAACTAGCATTGAACCGGGATATTACGAACCGGGATGGGGCGGAATTCGCATCGAAAATCTCTATGTTGTCAGGGAAATGCCGTCAAAAAAAGGTTCCGTTTGGTACGGATTTGAATCGCTGACGTATATTCCGTTTGAGCGCAAATTGATAAATGTCGATCGACTCTCAAAGACTCAACTAGCATGGTTGAATAATTATCATGCTGCTGTAGTCGAGAAACTGGAACCCGTACTTGATGCAGCAACAATTGAATGGTTGAAAAAAGCCTGCGCTGCGTTAGGTAAAATTGATGTTACTGTTAGCCAATAAGCCGATCGTAATCTGCGTGCGCGCCGATCCAAAACCACAAAATACCCTGCTCAATCCCTATACGCAAAGCTCGGTAGTCTTGTCCGGCTCTGACTGACCAATACTTGCCGACTTTTTTGAAATGCAGCGATGGATGAGTTGGATCGGCTTTGAGTAATTCGTAACATCGATCGGCTGAAAGCTTTACGGTTTCAGGTAAAGCGTTGTAGCATTCCCAAAATCGACGAGTCGTGTAGTGCATCAAATTTCCCGATAGCGCCCCGCCTCAAAATCTGCGAGTGCCTCCTGGGCTAAATCTTCCAACTTACCGCCAGCAATATCTAGTTCTAACTGCACGTCCCAACGCCGATAATCCAACTCAAAAAACCATTCCAAAAGTTGATGAAACTTATCTGGTGGTAGATCCAGGATAGCGGCTTCAATTTGCTCGATAGTCAACATAGAGCTTGTGATTTGTAGCTAGTTATATCTATCAAAATTATACTAATAAAGCTGGTGACAGGATTTGAACCTGCGACAGGCTGATTACAAATCAGGTAGCTTTAACTACTTTTGAGGTAAACCAACGCCTGGAAGCTTTACTAGATACCCTCTGTCCAAGAAACTGGGTATGAGGCGGGTATGAAATTTACCCATACCCAAAATCATGTTCATCAACCAGGATAACACTAAAGATGGTGTAGTAGCTAAGTACGGTAAGGTGTCGGTAGAGCGATTCCAAGGTAGCTATCGTATTCGCTGGCGGTTCAATGGTCAGCGTTACGTGATAACCGTCGGTAAAGCTGATACTGATACTACTCTCAAGGTAGCCAGTGCTAAGGCTCAAGAAATCAACAGCGATATCCTAATGGAACGCTTCGATGAGAGTCTAGCTAAATATTCTCCTAAACACGCACAAGCACTAGCACCTGTACAACGGGTAACTAAGCTTAATCTAGCTGATGTTTGGGAACACTACAAGGAAGCCAATCTACAGCGAGTAGCTAAAACAACTCAAAAAAAAGACTGGAAAGAAGTAGAGAGGTGCTTAGCTAAAGTTTCCAGTGAAGCTCTTGACCTGGACAATCCTCACTTACTATTGCAGGAATTATTGGAGCATTACAGTTCCAGCACCCTAAAAAAAGCAATTGCTAACATCAATGCTGCCTGCAACTGGTCTGTTGAAACTAAGTTAATCAGTGATAATCCCTATCACAATCTCAAAAAGCAACTGCCTAAAGGACAAAAAAGTAAACGTTCTAAAGAATGCTTTGAGCCTGAAGAAGTTAAAAGCATTATTCAGTCATTCTCAAGTAATGAATTCTGTTCACCTGCTAGTGCTTACTCTCATTCCTACTACTCTGGTTATGTAGAGTTTCTAGCTTTAACAGGTTTCAGACCAGAGGAAGCAATAGCTCTCAATTGGAATGATATCAAAGAAAGAAAGGGGAAGACTGTGATAGTGGTTAGCAAAGCCTACTCAAAGGGAGAGTTAAAGGATACTAAAACCTACAATACTCGAATTTTCCCTTGCAATGACCAACTTCTTAGCCTCTTAAGACGCATTCCTAAACGTCAAAATGAAAATAATTTAGTCTTTCCTAGTGTAGAGGGAGGATATCTTAATCAAGATAATTTTCTCAATCGGCAATGGCGTCCTGTAGTAATCAAACTGTACCAGTCTGGAAAAATTAGCCAATACCTACCCTGTTATAATCTTCGGCACTCATTCATCACTCGCTTAATTCGGGATGGTTATGATCCATCTACCGTAGCAGCACTGGTAGGCAATAGTCCTCAAGTTATTCTCGACCACTACCTAGCAGCTAAGAAGGATTTAACATTACCTGAGTTGTAAGTCTCGTAAATAAAACAGAAAATTAAGAGGATAGAGGCGAAAAACTTCTATCCTTTTCATTGATGTGCGTTGGTACGGTTTACGGAACATGAGATACGGTTATTTTTACCTTACTTACTCTGTCGATTCAATTAACGACTTTCTATAATTAGTAATAGGTAAACACTGAACTTTGACAATTTAAGAGTCTCTTATTTTCTTGTCTTACAAGCAAGAACTTAGAGATTCTCGGTTTCTAGCGATTTTGCTATGGCAATCTCCGTTAGAACATTTTAGGGGTGTTTATATGATGATTTTCTCTATATTTTTGACTATTTTGTATGACTAACTACCAAGAAACCGAAGCAATTATTGCTAATAACTTTGCTGAGCGGTTAAAGCTTAACAAAGTCACCAAGGATATTTACTTGGATGGAGAACTATTTGACTTACCTAAGTTTAGGCATCAGGTTTCTCTCCACCATAATACAGTCCTAGAAAATGATAAGTATATCAATGAACTAGCCCACATCTACGCTAGTAAAAATCTCTTCTCTCCCTTAGAGGATTACTTAAGTGAATGCGAGTCTAAGTTTCCAGATATAGACTACAAAGATGTTTTTAGAGAGCTTAATGAGAAAGTCCTACATATTGACCCTGATTCCTTAGAAGGATTATTTTTACCTAAGACTTTAGTAGGTGCAGTAGCGAGAGCGTTAAAGCCTGGTACTAAATTTGATACTGTACTTATACTTAAAGGTTCTCAAGGCTTTTATAAGACTTCTTTCTTCAGGGAATTAGCGGGAGAAGATTTATTTACTTCTATGTCTTTGCAAGCTTCTAATAAAGATGAGATAATGGTTTGTCATAGTAAGTGGATTATTGAGCTAGGAGAGTGTGAAGAGACTCTGACTGCGAGTAAGATGGGTAAGTTAAAAGCTTTTATTACTCAGCAAAGCGACACTCTTCGTAAACCCTATGATAGTAGACCGATTACACTACATCGACAGTTTATTCTGGTAGGTACAACGAATAAAGATAAGTTTTTAGTTGATCCTACAGGTAATAGAAGATTTTGGTGCATAGATGTAAACGAGAAAATAGATATTGACTGGGTAAAAGAAAATAGAGATTTGATTTGGGCTAGTGCTGTTAAAGCCTACAAAGATAATTATCCTATCTACTTAAATGAAACTGAGCAAGAAATGCTTAATGCCGTAAATAAAAAATATGAAGCAAATGATATGTGGGAAGATATAGTAGCTGATTGGGTAGAGAAACAACAAGAGCCTTTTGTTTTGAGCGATGTCTTAACACAGGCTATAGGAAAAGAACCTAAGTCTTGGACTAGAAAAGATGAAGAAAGGATTACTAATATTCTGACAGGTTTAGGCTTAGAAAAACCCACTCAAACTAGCAGGGTCAACGGTAAGCCGGGTAAATACTGGCGAGTACCTGTGGCTGTAACTAGGTAATTGCTCAGTTACGGTTGAGTTCCAAGCTGAATCCTTTATCTATCAAGGGGTTCAGCTATTTTGTAACTGTGTAACCGTGTAACTGTAAAATTTTAACTAATCGTTGAGAGCGATCGGTCAATCTAGTTAATTGATAGACCCGGAGGAAATAAAGATCCAATGGTGTTAAAGTTAGTTGAGTTACAGTTACATAGTTACATAGTTACACTTGTCAGGATAAAATTACCTACTGATAAATAGCTAAAACTATTGCTATAGAATTTTAAGGCTTCAGACAATTAGGTGATATAAGTCACCGTATATGCAGAGGACTACTGTTAAATTCATAATGATAAGCACCCAAAACAAGGGGGTTAAGTTTTATGGAATCTGCCAAATCTATCTTATTAAATGAAAAATTTACACCTGATGATGATAGACTAAACTATCAAGCCTATGTGAATTTACTTCTAACTTGTAATGTATGTGGAGAAGCTGTTTTTTTAAAGCAGGCAAGTGATTTTAATAAGTCCGGTATAAAAAGAGCTGCTCACTTCTCTCATTACAAAGATACAGGCAAGAATGATTGTTGCTTGAGAACTGAGATCAATACCAATACACGAGACACTGATTCAGAGGGTAAAAAACAAAGTTTAGTAAATTATCAGAAAAAAATTCAACTGATCATTGATGAAGGAATAGTTTACTATCAAAAAATCTCATATTTACAGCTTAAGGAGCGCACAGATGAAGGTGAAAGCTTAGTAAATCAATATAAAATTGATATCAATTCATGGTTGAGTCGGTTTTACGAAGAAAGAGAACATATTAAAAATTTGGCATTATCTTTATATCATAATAAATCCTCTGAAATAGAGTGTATAGTTTTTTCAGATATAGTTAATTATTTGTGTCTTCCTGCTAGTGAAGATATATTAAAAAAAATCTTTTACTATGTGTTTCTTTTTAATAAAGAGGTTTTTCTTAATAACGATTTTGAGAAAGTTTGTTCTAAAGCGATTAAATTAATAAGTTATATTGATTTGGGAAAACAATATCAACGAGCAAAAGAAAGTTTAACGGGTTTTAATGACGATAACATCACAGAGGATGTACTACCAGAAGATACTAACTTAGAAAGAGAAACGGTTAAGCCTAAGATGGTAATAATTCCCAGCATTTTCGGAAGTTACGAAGTGGAACTTAGAGAAAAAATTCAGCTAAATTATTATTTGTGCTGCCCTATAGTAAACAAAAATGGTGACAGAACTTACCAAAAAATCAGAGGGCGACTCCCAGAAGAAATCAGTATTAGCTGGCGTGAAGATAAAGATGGTGAATATTTGACTCTACGGAACAACGTGACAATTGTAGCAACTTTTTCTTTAACGGCAGATAGGAGTATTAAATGGAAGCCTTCACCTGTGTATTTCGTACCTGAGACTATCATCGCCCGACCTATATACTCAACTCCTAAGAAACATATTGAGAGTGAGAACTTATACAGCTTCTTTCTTCAATGGGTAAAGTCAGAGGAGTTTATTCGCCATCAAATTGCATGGGAGAGTCATTTTCCTCCCGAATTTCTTAAGTTATTGTTTCTTTTTATAGCATATATGACCGAGCGTTCACGTCTAACAATATCAACGGGCGACGGGTTAACCCTAGAAGTGAATGTAAATCCTGAAGATGTTGATAATATCTATCAGGGATTACTACATCAATTAATAGGAAAGTCTAAATCCATGAAAAAACGTTATTTGATGTCGAATTTACCTCTAAAAGAATTAAAGGTGAGCCTCTTATAAGGTTCTATGGGCTTAAATAAAATTACCAAAAAGAAGGAGAGCTAAGTTTTATGAAAGCAGAATCAGAAGTATCTATTTCTTTTGCAATATCTATTTTCTCGAATGAGAAATTTAAAGCCGATGATAATAGACTAAACTATGACTCCTATGAAGAGCTAGGTCTAATTTGTGGTAAATGTAGAGAACTTATCTTTTTCAAGCAAGGTACAAAAAGAATTTCTCACTTCTCTCATTTCAGAGATACAGGCAAAGATTGTCTGTGGAGAACAGAGAGCCAGAGTAATACACAATCTAGTGATTCATATAAGAGAGAACAAAGCTTACAAGAATTCCAAACTAAATTTAGAGGGATTATTAAACAGGGTATAATCAAATATCGACAAATATCATCTACTCAGCTTGATACTCAAATAGCTGAAGGTAAAAGCTTAGTGTCTACATATAAAATTGATATCGAATCTTGGGTAATGTGGTTTAATCTAAATAGAACACAACTGGAAAATCTCGCTAATAACTTGTATCAAAGTAATGAGTTAGTATCGGAGAGAAATCAGAGAATTCTTTTAAATTTTCTTGATTATTTGTGTGTTCCTGCTAGTGAATATATTTTGAGAGATATCCTTTACTATGTATTTGGTTTATTGGATAAAGAGATATCTCTTAAGAAATATTTAGAAGAGGTTCCCTCTAAAGTCATTGAATTAATGAGTTATGTTGATTGGGAAAAAGAATATCAAGTAGCACAAGAAAGTTTAACATTTAATGAGTTCCCAGGCTCTACACACCCCAATCTACCCGCTAAGCCACCTAAATCAGCCACAATCACAGAGAGAATAGAACCCAAACCCATTGAGTACACTTTGCTGCAAGTCGTAAAAGCCAAAG
Organism: Microcoleus sp. Pol7_B2; assembly: GCF_036701035.1. Classification (NCBI taxonomy): domain Bacteria; kingdom Bacillati; phylum Cyanobacteriota; class Cyanophyceae; order Oscillatoriales; family Microcoleaceae; genus Microcoleus; species Microcoleus sp. Pol7_B2. The sequence goes on from NZ_JAUBQB010000009.1 coordinate 54,466, forward strand.
TAACTGAGAAAGAGAAAGTAGTTAACGGGCAATTAGTTAAAGTTAAAACATTTAAGGAAGTAGCAAAGGCTAAAACAGATGTTCTGAAAGCTACGTTAACTTCTTCTGATTTAGGGCGACAGTTAGCTTTTTCTTTTCAACGTGGGGGCAATGAAGAGGATGCAAAAGACCCTGAAAGTCGGATTTTGGCTACCTTTACTATCGCGAAGAAATCCGACAAGAACTTTGAGTTATCCTTCACGTACAAGACGGAGTTTAAAGCTTTGGAGGCTCATACCTATAAACCGCTAATAATTGCGTTTCCAGGGATTGAAGCTATATCTATTGCTGATGTATTCAGTCAATGGCTGTGTACTCCTGAATTTTTCGAGCATCTTAAAATCATGGCGTATAAGGGAGGTTATACTCCGGCTCTAGTAAAGATGCTAGTCCTATATATGTCTTACCAAGACGTTAAGACTGATGCACTGGTACAAGTTGGAAAATTTTCCAAGGACATGGTGATCGACATTAATGAACTAGCTAAAGTATTCCGAGCTAATATGCAGGAACTCAAGTCAGATGTTCCCAGAATGGCTAAGCATTACTCCGCAGATTTAATGTTAACTCCTGTTAGTGATACTCCTCCCTCACTAGAAATCAGTGGTCAACAAACAGAGACTCCACAAAAGTTAATCACATCTGAGGCTTCTACTGAAACCGCAGAGTCAGATATTCCAGAAGACAATAAAGAAATAAGTCAGACACTCCCTGATACCGCAGAGACCTCAATTGAAGAAGAACAAGACCCCGCGATCGAAATGACATAGACAGTAGAATCTACTCTATCACCACTTGGTTATGGTATACCCGGTAAGTTGCCCTAATCCTTTCTACTAAGCTGTTAACGTGACTAATAATCATACCTTAACTAACAATAACTTAGTAGAAAACCGTAAACACTCACAAACAAAGGACAGATACCATACCTCCTAGAAGTCAAAACCTATCCTTTACTGCTGAATTTATCGAAGAAATTTGCCTCGAACTCTTCGCAGCAACCTTCACAAAAAAGATTGATAAAAAGAGCGGAAAAGAAGTAAAGACATACAAGAAAGTTAAAAACGCCAAAGTCGAAATTATCTCTATTTCATTGGTAAAAAGTGAGAAAGGTCAACAACTACTGTTTGATTATCAATCTGCGGAGGGAATACGGAGGACAGTATCAACCTTTAACTTCATGTCAGATTTTACACTGGCATGGGATGTTACCCCGGAATGGTCGGATCTTAATAAGTACCGAATCCATAAGCCTTTAAACTCGAATTTATCACCAATAGAAAGCTATGCTTTGCACGATCTGTTCAGCCATTGGTTTCAATCCGATGCCTTTGTGCAACAGATAACAGTCCTTTCAGACCAAAGGGTTTATGCTCCTGAGCTTATCAAGTTGTTGCTTTTATTTATCGCCTATCAGCAAGAGCGATATTCTAAGGCTGTAGAGTTGGGCGGATATTCCCTAACAATGGAGATTGATCTAGACCGTGTGGTGGTTATCTTTAAGGAATACATTAAGGAATACATTTCAGGTTTTTCTGAGGACTTTGTACACTTAAAGAAATACTACAACGTTAGCCAGTTTACACTATCCGCAGCAGCAACACGAGAGATTGAGTCTATACAGGTAACTCCTTCTACTCCTGATGTGTAAGTAGTCGAGCCAATGCCACGATCTACTAATGAACCCTTACCCTACTAGATAGCCAACCAGCTCTAAATCCCTATCTAGCTTAGCTTTACTTCGCACTTTTTATAGACTACTAAGATAGGAGATTATATCTAAAAAGTGGTATAGGAAAGTATATATGAAATATGAGAATCTATAGGAACAGAGTAGAGACGATAGCTAAATGGTTGAGGTTAGAGTAACCAGCTTTCCCTATGTGCTTTTATTACATAATTTATTTCAATGCAAACTCAAGTTTCTATAACTAAAATAAATCATATTATCTGCCTCTAGATTGAGCTATATGGAGTGATAAGGCACGTAGGGGTATGAATCTACATTTATTGTGTAGAGGAGCCTTAAAACTCGATTTAAGAGGGATAGAGTGAGATGTGACCGCTTAGGGTCTAGGCAAGTAGAATTATTAGGCAGTAATTATCTTTCTACCTAAATAATTTTGATTTACTTATAAACCCTAGCTTTCAGACCTTAGTTGGGTATGAAACAGGTATTCTGGTACTAGACCCACTTCATACCTAGAAATGAGCAGAAGGCTAGAAGTTTTATCTAACCTTGGTTTGAGCTATAAAGCTGGTGACAGGATTTGAACCTGCGACAGGCTGATTACAAATCAGCTACTCTACCAACTGAGTTACACCAGCAGTGAAACTTAATATAGCAAACTTATAGTCATCAGCGCAACCCCCCCAGCCATTTTTTTTTCAAATTCGCTCAAAACCCCTCCCCGTAAGGGCAAAACCGAAATTGTCTGCCCACTGCCAATTAACTAATCGCAGCGCCAAATCTTAATCGTCTGATCCGCACTGCCGCTGGCGAGCAAATTGCCCGAAGGCGCGATCGCCACCGAGTACACCGTACCCGAATGTCCCTTAAGACTGGTCAACAACTCCCCCGTCTGCAAATTCCAAATATTAATCGTATTATCATCGCACCCACTAGCCAAAGTCAAACCGTCCCGACTGATAGCAACCGACTCGCCCCGACTCACATAATTCTGCAAAATATGCACCGCCTCATTCGTTCCTAAATTCGTTTCACCCTTTCCCCTTCCAGAATTAGTATTTAAAATCCGCAACAAACTGCCCGTGTGCAAATTCCGCAGCTTAATCGTATAATCATTGCTCACGCTAGCAAGAATCTGACCGTCTGGGGCGATCGCCACAGAATTCACCCCAACATTCAACCCCGAAAGAGTCCGCAGCAACTTGCCAGTTTCCACATCCCAAACCTTGCTCGTCGCATCCGAACTGCCACTCGCCAATATTTTACCGTCCGGGCTAAAAACCACCGCATTCACATTGTCAGAATGGCCCCTCAAAGTCCGCAGCAACTCACCACTCCGCAAATTCCACAGCTTAATCGTATTATCAGCCCCGCCGCAGCTAGCAATTACCAGGCGTTTCGGGTTAATCGCCACCGAATTCACCTCCATAGAATGTCCGGGAAAAGTACACAGCAAATCGCCGCTGTGTAAATTCCAGAACTTAATTGTTTCGTCGGAACTGCCACTGACCAACATTTTTCCATCATAGCTAATAGCAACCGAATTTACGCGATCGGAATGTCCCGTCAGAGTGCCAATTAATTCCGCTGTTTCTAAATTCCAAATCTTAATAGTTTTATCCCAACTACCGCTAGCCAAAATTTTGCCGTCAGGGCTAATCGCCAGAGAATTCACAAACGATGAATGTCCTGGCAGCGTATATACACACCGCCATTTCTGATGTTTTAATTTGTGAGCTAATTCCTTCACCCGCTTAGCTGCCGCCTCAGCTTCCTCTCTGCGTTTGAGTTCAGCCTCCTCCAAACGCTGCCGTTCCGCCCTAGCTTTCGCCTCTCGCAGCGCCAGCCGCCGCATCTCTCCCTTATAGACTATTCGCTGCTGCTCCTGAATTTCTTTAAGAGTTTCAATATACGGTTGAGCCCAATCTTTAGAAAACCATTCCTGAGCAAATTCCGCCTCTAATTTAAATAACTCAGGTTCGTGAGTAAAATCGATATTTAAATAATACAAATCCGCTAAAAAAGCTGCCAATAACTTGTGAATAGTCACAATTATTTGCCGAATAATCCGCAGGCTCAGCTTTTTATCTTTCCCCTCCGCCTCCAACTGGTTATAAACCTCTTCCCAATTCCAAGGCTGCATCGCCACCAGAGAAACGCTCTGATTGATTACTCCCCAAAAACCAACATGAAAATTAACTTCATAATCGCTGATATCGCTGTACAGTATAGCTGTCGGTACGGGAGACAACACCGTCTGCAACCGCTCCACATCAATATCAGAAATCGATTTTTTGAAATAGTCTCCGTAAAACTGAACCGGGCACAACTCTCCATGGGGGGGGTAGTGCTGGTTCAAAAAAGCTCTTAACTTAGCCGGCAGCTCGATATTCAGATTGTGGCGAAACGAATCGGGGCAATCTTCGCTAATTTTTGCGGGAGCAACTAACAGCAGCAATCGGTGCTGTTGCTGCTGCAAAATCTGTTCAGTTTCCTGCCTGCTCAAATTAGAAAACCAGTTGTCCCTGTCCCAAATAGTTTGAATTTCGCTCAGCTTAACTCGAATTGCTTCTGATTGAAACTCCCGCATTAAGTCGCGGCAAAGTCGGCTAATTGCCCGCTTATCTCTTACTTCTTGTGCCTTAATTCGATTAGCCCGTTCTTCCTTTACCCTTTCTTCTGCGCCGGCGATCGCGATTAATTCTTGTTCTCTGGCCTGCTGCCGCTGCAAATATCGCACTTGGGCTTTAATCCAGCGCGGGTCTTTTTTGATTTGCTGGTTCAAAGCTGAAGAACCAGACGGCTCAATTTCTGCATACCGTTCGTTGACAGCGCTTGCTCCCAATCTTTCTCCCAATTCAGAGGCTACAGGCTTCAACAGTTCAATTAGGGTGTCTGAGACTGGGCGGGGTAAGGACATACCAGTTAAAACTTTTTCTTACTTAAGGGCGATCGCGCGAGTCAGGCATATCTCGCTGGGGCGGGGACTCTTGGCAGGGCTATTAGATTTGGGCGATCGGCCGATGGTATATGTAAGGCGTATCGTGCAGGCGTATCGTACAGCCGCGCCAGCTTAGCACCTTAACTCAATAATAGTATTTATACGCTTTACATTTTACCCCAAATCTGGATCGAAAGCACCGAGGGAAAAGACATCAGAATATGCGATCGACCCTGAGTTCCTCCAATTCTTTTTTTTTGTTGCCTTTTGACTCGCTCTTGTCTATAATCGTACTTCACAACCATAATTACGGTATTCCGACCCAATAACCGTACTTTCTCTAGAGGAACAAATATAATGAGTCCGTGGCAACGCCTAAATCAACACCTTCGCTGGCGACAACAGTCATCAGCCAGCACAAATCAATCATTTACTGCCCTGAAAAGATTTGTGTCCCTATTTTTAGTCGGAATAACATTAAGTCTGGCCGTTGCATCCTGCGGCCAGGGAACCACCAACAACCCCGCAGCCACTCCAGGAGGTACTACTCCAGGCGGTGCTAGCCCAGCAGCCAACAAAGGCAACGTAGAATTAACCCTAGTATCCTTCGCCGTCACCAAAGCCGCCCACGAAGCGATAATTCCCAAATTTGTAGAACAGTGGCAAAAAGAAAAAGGTCAAACCGTCACCTTCAACCAAAGCTACGGCGGTTCCGGTTCGCAAACTCGGGCCGTAATTGATGGTTTAGAAGCAGACATCGTACACCTAGCCCTCGCCCTCGACACCGCAAAAATCGAAAAAGCCGGACTAATTCAACCTGGGTGGGAAAAAGAAGTTCCCAACGAAGGCATAGTCAGCAAATCGGTAGGAGCAATAGTTACCCGCGAAGGCAATCCCAAAGGCATCACAACCTGGGAAGATTTAAGCAAAGACGGAGTAAAAGTGATTACTGCCGATCCCAAAACATCAGGCGTTGCCCGTTGGAATTTCCTCGCACTTTGGGGCTCGGTTGTTAAAACCGGAGGAGACGAAACCAAAGCATTAGACTTGACTACTAAAGTCTACAAAAACGTCCCGATTCTGACTAAAGATGCCCGCGAAGCCACTGATGTATTTTTCAAACAAGGGCAAGGCGACGCCTTAATTAACTACGAAAACGAGATTCTTCTGGCAGGTGAGAAAGGCGAAAAACCGACTTATAGTATTCCCGAAGTCAATGTTTCGATCGACAATCCGATTGCCATTGTCGATAAAAACGTTGATAAACACGGTACTCGCGAAGTCGCCGAAGCATTTGTCAAATTTCTCTACACCCCAGAAGCTCAGCGAGAATTTGCCAAAGTAGGCTTCCGCCCAGTAGATGCGACAGTAGCCGCAGAACCAGAATTTGTCAAAAAATATGCCCCCATCAAAACCCTATTTACAGCTCAAGACTTAGGAGGTTGGGGAGATATTCAGCAGAAATTCTTCGATGACGGAGCTGTTTTTGACAAAATCCAAGGTTCAATTAAACAGTAAAAAAACAGAATGCCCAGAGCCCCGACTTCCCGGAAGTTGTCGGGGCTCTAAAAGATTCACTATTCTTGACAACTCAAAACTATTCACTTATGGCTGTATCATCTCCAACCAGCAACCCTGAGTCTCCGATCGAAAATATCAAAAGGGCGATCGGCAAAATAACATTACCTTGGGGAATCACCCTAGGCTACCTCAGCTTAATGCTATTGCTCCCAGTTGCAGCAATGCTGCTGAAAGCCAGCACAGCAAACCCCGCCGAATTTTGGGCAATTGCCACCAGTCCGATCGCTCTTTCCGCCTACGATGTCACCTTCTTTACGGCCTTAATGGCGGCATTAATTAACGGAGTATTCGGGACATTAATTGCCTGGGTATTAGTCCGCTACGACTTTCCCTTAAAACGGGTTGTCGATGCAGCAGTCGATTTACCTTTTGCACTGCCCACCTCCGTCGCGGGTTTAACTCTCGCCACAGTTTACAGCGATAACGGCTGGATCGGCGGGCTGTTTGCACCCTTGGGAATCAAGATCTCATTTACTCGCTTGGGCGTAGGAATAGCCATGATCTTTATTTCCTTGCCCTTTATCGTGCGGACTGTACAGCCAGTTTTAAACGAGATGGAAAAAGACATCGAAGAAGCAGCTTGGTGCTTGGGTGCTTCTCAATTTCAAACTTTCTGGCGAGTAGTTTTACCCCCGTTATTTCCGTCTATTTTAACCGGAGTTGCCCTCGGATTTTCGCGAGCGGTTGGTGAGTATGGCTCTACTGTAATTGTAGCTTCTAACATACCCTTCAAAGATTTAATCGCTCCAGTATTAATTTTTCAAAGATTAGAGCAGTACGACTATGCAGGAGCAACAGTTATCGGCACTATCCTGTTAGGTATTTCCCTAGCAATGCTGTTCGCAATTAATCTATTACAAGCATGGAGAAGACGCTATGACGGCTAATATCAATTCACCCGCTGATTACAAATTTCCGCCTGCAGGTTCTAGTCGGAGTCAGGAGAAAGCCTGGGTAAAACCAACTTTAATCGGAATTGCGAGCGGCTATCTTGCTCTCGTCTTATTCATCCCCATGCTCAACGTTTTTTACCAAGCTTTCCGAAAAGGATTTGAGCCATTTCTTTCTAACTTAACCTCGCCCGATTTTCTGCATGCAGCCCAACTTACCCTGATAATTTCTCTGATAGTTGTGCCTGTAAATACAGTCTTCGGTTTGTGTGCAGCCTGGGTAATTGGTCGCAATAAATTTCCCGGCCGCACGCTATTAATCAGCATTTTAGACGTGCCGTTTGCCATATCACCCGTAGTTGCAGGTTTAATGATTGTACTGCTTTACGGTCGGGTGGGATGGTTCGGGCCGTGGCTGGAGGGGGCCAATATCAAGGTTATTTTTGCCTTCCCTGGAATGGTGCTGGCTACTGCTTTTGTTACCTTGCCTTTTGTGGCCCGCGAAGTAATTCCTGTTTTGGAAGAAGTGGGTACAGATCAAGAAGAGGCGGCGAAAACTTTGGGAGCAAATGACTGGCAAATTTTCTGGAATGTCACGCTTCCCAGTATTCGCTGGGGGTTGCTTTACGGAGTAATTTTGACCAATGCTAGAGCAATGGGAGAATTTGGAGCCGTCTCTGTGGTATCGGGAAATATTGCTAAAAAAACCCAAACTTTGCCTTTGTTTGTAGAGGATGCTTACAAGCAGTACGCGACGCAAGCAGCATTTTCAGCGGCGGTCATTCTAGGTTTTTTAGGAGTTATTACCCTCGTGCTTAAGGAGATTTTGGAACGAAAAACTAGCATTAAGGATGTTGAAGAATAATCATCAGTCATTAGGGTGTAGGCTAGACGCAGTTGTTAGTCATTAGTAGGGTGCGTGGCTATCGACAATCTGCTTGAAATCTCGAAAATTTCGCAGATCCGCACTCTACAAGATATTGCTGCAAAATGTAAACTGAAACAAACATTAGGAGGCCCAAATGTTAGCTCACAACACTAGCGAATCTGAATTTGAGGCGATCGGCAATTTTCACAGAACCCAAGAATCAGATATTCCCAAATCTGATAGTGGTGACAGCAGACCAACTCAAACCCGCATTCGCATTCGTGTTCCTAAAGAGTACCATCAGGAACCTGTGATATCTAACTTGATTTCTGAATACGGTTTGACGGTGAATTTTAATGCAGCTTTGTTAGGTGTCAAAACTTTAGATGATGGCTGGTTTGATTTGGAGCTTAATGGTACAAGTAAACAGATTGAAAGTGCTCTGCTTTATCTCAATGATTTAGATGTGGAAATCTGGAGCAATTCCAATAATCCCGATGAAGAAACTTGGTAATTAGTGAGTCTTGCACGCACCCTAGTGGAAGAGGACTTAATATTCTGGACTGCGACGCCAAATTTTCTTTCTTCGAGCCGGTTTATTGAGTCTAGTAGTCTCCAGGAATGTTAGTCATGAGCCAGCATATCTATTCCGGTAAAATAACCGTTATCAAGCTTCTAGTGAGGAATGCAAGCCTTCATAAAACTCAGAGGACTTGCATTCCTCCCTACCAAGCAATTTGATTGGGATTGTTTGATCGCACATACTGATAATTCAGCAGCTAACAACTACCCAATAACAGCAGCTTACAGCTAATAACTGTGACTGATTACTCTTGACTAACAAATATCGATCGCCATCGGTTCATTATTCGATTGACAATTTTTATAAAATCTGGTATTTTATCCCTCTCTGGCATATCAATAAACAGCGCGCAAGTCTTCTCCAACATTGTTGTAACAGCCGGAACAATATCCCCCTTTAAAACTTCTAAACAATCAAACTAACTCAGTTAGGGCAGGGGAGCATAAAAAAAGGTTTTTGTCAATATTAAATTTAGGTCAAAGTTAGGTTAGGTGAAATTAGGGGCGATCGACTCTCATCCGCCCTGGAAAAAGATCGATCGCTGCTGCGGTTGCTTTGTGCTATGAATTTGATGTGTGCGTGTACCAGGAGAATTTAAACGTGGAACTCTATAAAGAACCGAAACACCAGATAGTTTTTGCAGATTCACAAGTTAAAGATTGCGAAAGTTTAACAGAAACGGTCACTCCCGATACAGAAATTGTTATTCTGAAAGGCGATCGCGACGGCATCGAGCAAATCGCCGAAACACTTAAACAGCGGACAAACATTGCAGCCGTCCACATTTTGTCTCACGGCGCAGCAGCCAGCTTGCAACTGGGAGCCACAGAGCTTAATCTCAGCAACATTGAAACCTACCGCAATTATTTAGAAACCTGGTTTGCTTTGCCAACAACTGAGGCAAACTCTAACTCTCCAATTACAGCTAAACCCGAAATTCTGCTTTACGGTTGCAACGTCGCCGCCACAGAAGCAGGTGTGGCTTTCGTGGAAAGGCTGAGCCAGCTCACGGGAGCAAATATTGCCGCTTCCGATAACTTGACCGGCAGTGCGGCACTGGGTGGAGACTGGGTGCTGGAAGTGACTACGGGCAAAATACAAACACCTTTGGCATTTTCTGCAGAGGCCAAGGAAGCTTACAGTGGCGTGTTAGCAACCTTTACCGCTACCGACTTTACCAGTCTCAACAACGCCATCCTTTTTGCTAATGTCCTGCCGGATGCTGATGATATCAACATCACTGGTCCTATCACCTTCAGTCCCGGACAAGTTCTGCCTGTAATTAGTAACCCTGTTAACTTTGTTGGCAGCACTACAACTGGGATTACGATCGACGGCGGTGGTAATAGCCGACTATTTTTCGTTGACACCACTGCCACAGTCACCTTATCTAACCTCACACTTCAAAATGGAGTAGCAATTGGCAAACCGGGAACTCTTGGTGGTGGTGGTGGCGCTGGCTTAGGTGGCGCACTTTTTATCAACAAGGGTACTGTCAAAATTGACAGCGTTACCTTTGCTAGCAATACAGCAACAGGTGGTGCAGGTGCAGCCGGAAACGGTGGCGCTGGTGGCAACAGCGACTTAAGCACTGGTAGCGTAGGCGGTACCCCTGGTGCGGCCGGGGCTGGTGGTCTGGGTGGTACTCCCGATGGTACTGGTGGTAATGGTGGCACCGCTGGTAATGGTAGCTCAGGCTTCCCTGGTGGCGCTGGTGGCACTGGTGGCATTGGTGGTACTGGTGGAGCCACCAACGGCGCTGGAGGCAATGGTAGTGTTGGTGGTACTGGCGGTACTGGAATCTTCGGTGGTGGCGGTGGTGCTGGCGGTATTGGTGGTGCTGGCGGCCCTGGAGTTGGTACTGGTAACGGTGGTAATGGCGCTATCGGTGGTGCTGGTGGTGCTGGTGGTTTCGGTGGCGGTGGCGGCCCCGGTGGCCTTGGTGGTGCTGCTGGTACTGGTACTGTTCCTGGTACCGCTGGTACTGTTGGTGTCGGCGGTGCTGGTGGCTTTGGTGGTGGCGGTGGTGCAGGAAGCACTGGTGGTGCTAGTGGTGGTGGCGGTGCTGGTGCCGGCGGTACTACTGGCGGAGGCGGTGGATCGGGTCTAGGAGGTGCTATTTTCCTCAATACAGGCAGCATCTTAAATGTGAGCAACAGCACCTTTAGCGCGAATACAGTGACAGGTGGTGCCGCTGGAGGCAACGGTACTGCCGGTCAGGGCTTAGGTGGCGCGATTTTTGTCAACACAGGTGCTACAGCTAACCTAGCGAATACGACCATTACCCTCAACACTGCCAGCACCAATAGCGGCGGTGTTTCCTACGCTGGGACTTTCAACGCCAATAACACAATCATCTCAGGTAATACTGGCGGTGCTAATCCTGACATCACAGGTAACGTCGTATCAACAGGTGCCAACAACTTAATTGGCGGTGCGGCTTTACTTGGCCCCCTGCAAAATAATGGCGGTGTTGTTTCAACCCACGCCTTACTTCTTGGCAGCCCCGCGATCAATACTGGCAACGCAGCCACTGCCCTCAACGCAATAACTGGTGCGGCTCTGACTACAGACCAACGTGGCACTCAGTTCGGTCAGCCCTATGCACGCACTGTCAACGGTACTGCTGACATTGGCGCTTACGAATACGGCCCCACTGTAACGGGTCAGAAATTTAACGACAGCAACGGTAATGGCGTTAAAGACGGCACTGATGGAACTGCCACAACTCCAGCGCAAAACTTTGTTATCTATGTAGATGACAACAACAACAATGCGCCGGACACCACTGAAAAACAAACTACCGTCGCCATAGGCGGTACTTACACCCTCGCCGACACCAAGACTAACAGCCCGATTAAGGAAGTGGCAGTCACAGGTTGGGAGCAAACTCTCCCCGCTACAGGCGCAACTCCCTACAGCACAGGTGTTGCTGATGCTGCTACGGGCCGAGACTTCGGTAATTTCCAGAAAACATCGATCGCGGGCAAAACCTACACCGATGTCGCCGGCAACAAAGTCCTAGACATTGCCACCGACACCACATTCAACGGCGTCACGGTCACTTTATACAAAGACACCAACAACAACAACACGCTAGAAGTCGGCACAGATACGGTTGTGGGCGCGCCGGTAACGACTGCGGGAGCCGGAGATTACACATTCTCGGATATCGGCCCCGGCAATTACCTGATACAAGCCACTGCTCCAGCCAACTCCAGCATCTCTTTCCCCGCTACCCCAATTCTAGTTAGTGCCCAAAGCGGTACTCCCGTCACCGGTCAAAACTTCGGCATTTTCCAAAACATCACCGTTAGTGGCACCAAATTCACCGACCTCACAGGCAACGGCTTCTCTCCTGACGACACCCCCCTCAACGGCACTATCGTTCGCTTGTTTAAAGATACTAACGATAACAGCACTTTAGATAGCGGTGACGCGGAAATCTCCTCTCAAGTTACGGGTACAGCGCCAGCGGCTGCTGGGACGTATAGCTTTGCCAACGTAGGCTCGGGGCGGCACTTTGTGAGAGAGGACGTGCCGACGGGATTCTCACAAACCGCCGGCCCGCCTTTTTATACAATTAACCCGGTCAGCGGCACCCCCATTACGGCTCAAGACTTCGGCAACCTCCAACTAGGCAAAATCGGCGGGATCAAATTTAATGACCTCAACAAAAATGGCACTCAAGATTTGCCAGCAGAACAACCCCTAGGAGGCTGGACAATTTACTTGGATGCCAACAACAACGGCGTGCAAGACGCAGTACCAGCCGAAACAGGCACCAACGCCACCGTCACCGATGTCGCCGGTAAGTACCAGTTCACCAACTTGCCAGCCGGCACTTATACAGTGCGGGAAGTGCCACAAACAGGGTGGACGCAAACGGTGCCCCCCGTCAATGCAGCCACGCCTACTCTTTCCGGCGCGTTTACGATCGCCGTCACCAGTGGCACCGACTCCCAAAACAACAATTTCGGCAACTTCAAGCCCAACTCGATTAGTGGTCTGAAGTTCAATGACCTCAACAACAACCGGGTACAAGATACCGGGGAACTAGGGCTTGCCAACTGGCAATTCTTCCTCGATACCAACGATAACGGCACTCTCGACACCGGGGAACCGAACACCCTCACCGATGCCGCCGGTAACTACCAATTCCTTGATTTGTCAGCAGGAACCTACAAGGTGCGGGAAGTCTTGCAGCCTACTTGGACGCAAACTACCCCCGACCCGGATGACATCACTGTCACCAGCGGTCAAGACATCGCTAATATCAACTTCGGCAACTTCCAGTCGAGCACTATTAGCGGTCAAAAATTCAATGACCTCAACAACAACGGCGTTAAGGATGCCGGAGAATTGGGGCTAGGTAACTGGCAAATATTCCTCGACAGTATCACTCCGGATGGATTGTTTCAGCAGGGCGAACCGACTACCATCACTGATGCAGCGGGCAACTACACTCTCCGAGATATACCCGCAGGTACTTACCAGGTAAGGGAAGTCCAGCAAAATGGCTGGACGCAGACGACCCCCAACCCCGCCCCCGTTACGGTTAATCCCTCTGATAACATCACAGGCATTGACTTCGGCAACTTCCTGCCGCAACCCGGGGCGATCCAAGGTCTGAAGTTCCAAGACACCAACAACAATGGCACTCAGGATGCTGGAGAAGCGGGTTTACCCAATTTCCAAATTCAGTTAACCAATGTCGTAGCTGGAACTGCTCCTGATCCTGTTACTACTACCACAGACAACAGTGGCAACTACCTGTTCGCGAACCTAACGCCGGGAACCTACCGCATCAGGGAAGTCAACCAACCTGGGTTCACCCAAAGCACACCCGAACCCGCCGACATCGCCCTAACTTCAGGCGCTATTGTCACCGGCATCAACTTCGGCAACTTCCCAGCGCCGACGCCGACGCCGACGCCGCCGCCGACGCCGACGCCGCCACCACCGCCACCTGTACCGACGCCGACGCCTGCACCGACGCCGACGCCTGCACCTGCACCGACGCCGACGCCTGCACCTGTACCGACGCCGACGCCTGCACCTGTACCGACGCCGACGCCTGCACCTGTACCGACAGATTTGGTTTGCCCTGAGAACTTCCCCAGGATCGCTACTCCCAATGAGCCCGGCACTTCTTCAGCGGGTAATGTGATCAATGGCCCTAACGGCGACGATACGATCGTGGGTAGTGTCGGCAATGACTCTATCTTAGGGTTGGGCGGCAACGATTTGATCTTTGGTCGAGGGGGCGGCGACTACATCAATGGCAATATTGCCAACGATACTGTCTACGGAGGCATCGATAGCGATACTCTCTTCGGTGGCAAAGGCTTTGACCTGATTTTTGGCGATCGCGGTAACGATACGATTTATGGCAATCGTGGCAACGACTCTCTTTCTGGCGACGAAGGCAATGACTTATTGTACGGGGGCAAAGCCGATGACGTAATTTTGGGAGGCGCTGGCGACGACGTGCTAATTGGCGATCAAGGCAATGACACTCTCTGCGGCGGCGAGGGTAACAATACCTTAATTGGCGGCAGCGGCGATGATTTGCTCTTTGCTGACACCGGCGATGACTTGCTCTTTGGCGGCATTGGCAGCGATACCCTCGTCGGCGGCAGTGGCAGCAATGGCTTTGTCTTGTCAGCGAGCGGAGGAATTGACACCATTATCAACTTCACCGAAGGAGTGGATTCGATCGAGTTGGTGGGAGGCTTGGACTTCAATCAACTGTCATTGACCGAAACTAATGGCTCGACGGCGATCGGGCTTGCCAACAGCGACCAGATTTTGGCTATACTAACGGGCGTACAGCCGAGCCAGTTATCGGCTCAGAGTTTTAGCTTGTTGGTTTAGTCCGCAGATTAAACTCGGCAGTTAAAACCGAGCATACACTTGCCTGCCGTCCCAGCAGAGAGGGACTAGCGGCAAGCAGAATCTCTAAGCATGGGTTTCGAGGCTCTGCCAAAGAAGGGGAACGAATTCCGTTCCCCTTCTTTGGTCAAATTTGTTCGAGATACTTCAGCAAGTCGGCCATTTCTTGCGGACTCGGTTGAAACTGCGGCATTGGTGGGGTTTGCCCGCTGGTGACTTGCCGGATCAGATCGAATTCGGATTTGCGCTCGGACACTCCGTGCAAGTTGGGCCCGACTTGACTGTCTGAAACGGAGATGTGACACCCCGCACAGTTCATTTGAAAGATGGCGGAACCCTGAAACGGGTTGCCCGTTAGGGATAGTACGCTTTTGACGTAAGGATCGGCGACTTGAAATTGACGTATTGTGAGAATCGTCAACATGATGGCAAGCAACACCGCTAGCGCAAATATGGCAAGTCGCTCGATCGGGTTTTTAATTTCATTCCTGGCAAGTTGGTTATTCAAAGGAGTTCAATTAAAAATAGTATCTACAAGAAAATTTATTTCTCATAACATAGCTTAATCGTTCGCAGCGGGGAGAGCAAGCTCTGAGACCCACGGAAGGCTGCTTTTGGGAAAATTCATCTGTATAAGTGCTGGTAATATTAAAAATAGGTTGTTAAATCTTAACGTTAAGGAGCTCTCATGGTAGAACCGCTACTTTCAGGTATTGTTCTGGGTCTAATCTTTGTTACTCTGGCGGGGCTGTTTTTTGCTGCTTATCAGCAGTACAAGCGCGGCGATCAGTTGGGTATCAATAAGTAAAAGGGGTCTACAGTCCCTAACTCAGGCTGTCAGGGGGAGGGGGAATTGGGAATTGGGCATGGGGCATGGGGCATTAATCTACCTACTGACTTCTTCCATCTTCCTTCTTCCCTCTTCCTTCTTCCATCCGTTACATCCGTTACCGAATCCGTTGCCGAACTTCCCTCTTCCTTCTTCTCGACATCCGTTACATCCGTTACATCCGTTACCGAATCCGTTGCCGAACTTCCTTCGTTAAAGATATCGATCGAGAATAGCAGCAGTTTCCAAGCCTGTTTTTTCCCAGCTAAATTGTTTTGCTCTGGCTAAACCGAGCTCCCGCAAGTGCGATCGAACTTTGGCATCAACTGCAAGCTCTTGCATAGCAGAGGCAATTTCCTCGACGCTGTAGGGGTTGACTAATAAGGCTGCACTCCCCGCAACTTCGGGCATTGAAGACAGGTTAGAGGTGATGACAGGAGTGCCGCACGCCATTGCTTCGAGCACGGGGAGGCCGAACCCTTCCCAAAGACTGGGAAAAACCAGCGCGATCGCTTGGTTGATGACTTTGGGCAAGTCGGCTGCGGGGAGGTAATCTAGGAATGTTACTCGATCGACCAATCCCAATTCTTGAACCTGCGCCTTCAGCAGCGGCGTATAGCGTTTGTCTTCCGAACCGGCTATCCACAATTCGTATTCGGAATTATGATGCAAAGCAGCAAACGCTGCTACCACTCGCTGCACGTTTTTATAAGGATTGTGGCGGCCGATATAAAGAAAATAATTGCTTGTTGGTAAGTCTAGAAAACGGAAAAAACTGGTATCATATCCAGGGAAAATTGGCGTAATTAAATTAGTAGGAATCTTGCAAAAATTAGCGATATCTTTGGCAGTTGATTCAGAGTCGCAGATGACGTGTTGAGCCTGCCGCAGCACTTGGGGAATGTAGTAGCGGTGGTAAGGTGTCAGAGGATCGAAGCGACGGGGAAATCGCAGCGCTATTAAGTCATGTACTGTAATTATATAGCGGCAACCTGCAAATAAAGGAGCTTCGGGAATTGGGGAAAATAACAGGTTAGATTTTAGCTGTTTGTAAATTTTTGGGAGTTGGGTTTGTGTCCACAGCAATCGGTTGATGTGTCCTTTGGTTCCTTGTTCTGGTGTTAGGTTTTCGGGGATTTGGTAGCAGTTGTTATTGGGAAAATTTTTGGCTGTTAGTAATGTGGGATTGAGGGATTTTAGGTGAGGAAATAGGTTTTTGGCGTAGATGGCTAAGCCAGTTGGTTTTGAAATTAGGAAAGAGAGGTTGATTAGTAAGTTAGATTGGGGATTGGGCATGGGATAAGATGTAGATTGCGGTTTTTTGGTGGGAGTTTTTTTAACCGCAGACGGCGCAGAGGACGCAGAGAGGAGAAAGGAAGAGAGGGGAGATTTAAAGATATTGTTGTAATATGTTGGCGGTTGCTTTTCCGGTTTTGTTCCAACTAAATTGAGATGATCTGGCTAAACTAGCAGTTTTTAAGTTCGATCGCACTTTTGAATCTGTGGCTAGTGTTTGCATGGCTTCGGCTATTTCTCCGACGCTGTAAGGATTGACTAATAATGCGGCATCTCCGGCTACTTCTGGCATCGATGACAGGTTGGATGTGATGACGGGTGTGCCGCAAGCCATTGCTTCTAAAATTGGTAAGCCGAATCCTTCCCAAAGTGTAGGGAAAACTAGGGCGATCGCCTGATTCATCAGTACGGGCAATTTAGAATAGGGAACGTAACCGAGAAACTTTACCAAAGATTGTAAACCTAATTCTTCAACTTGTGCTGTCAACTGCGGTGTGTAGGCATTGGGAGGCCCTGCTAGCCACAATTCGTAATTTGCGCGATCGGGTAAACTAGCAAATGCAGCAATTAATCTTTCTAAGTTTTTGTAAGGATCGTGTCTACCTGTATAAAGAAAATAATTTTTGGCGGGCAAGTCGAGATATCTAAAATTAATATTATCGCAAGCTAGGGGAATTGCGGTCATCTTTTTAGGCGAAATTTGGTAAAAGTTAGCAACATCTGCCGCCGTTGCTTGAGAATCGCAAATAATGTGTTCTGCTTGTCGCAAAACCTGCGGTATGTAGTAGCGAAAATAAGCTGTTAATCTAGAAAACCGTCGGGGAAATCGCAAAGGAATTAAATCGTGAACTGTGACGATGTAGCGGCAGCCGGAATACAAAGGTGCTTCTGGAATTGGGGAAAATATCAGGGTAGACTGTAATTTTTGGTAAAGTTTAGGTAATTCAAACTGAGTCCACAGCAGCCTGCTAATTTGTCCTTTCGGGCCGCGATTCGGTGTCAGAGTGTCGGGGATTTGATAGCAAGTATAATTGTCAATTTGCTGGGAAGCGAGTAATGTTGGTTTTAGCTGTTGCAGTTGCGGGAAAAGATTAGCGGCGTAAGTCCCGATTCCCGTTGGTTCGGGTGTTAAAAAGGACAAATTGATTAACAGTGAATTAGACATGATTTTAGAGTTCCGGCGACTGGAAGTCGAGACTACACATACAAAGTCCGCCTGCGCGGACTGAAAAAAACGGTAATAAAATCGACTTTGATATTAGTCTTATGCAAGAGGACTTTAGCTTTTGGTTAGGGGTTTTAAGCCCTGGTGGACTATTTAATTAGCCTTTAAGTTCGATCGAGCATTTGAGCTATATCGGCAGGATTTGGCAGCCGAATTGTAGCATACTCTTGGTGAAGAATATCAAAAAAACTATTGACTTTTTTCTCAAAATGTGCAATTCTAAAGTTCTGACTGCGTTGCTGTGCACCAGCTTGAAGTTCTGCTAGCAAATCAGGATTAACAATTAGTTGATGTGAATGCTGGCACAGTTCCTCAACGGTATTGAACACAAAGCCCGATCGCCCATGTTCGACAATTTCCGGTTGGCCGCCACCGTTGAAAACAATCGGAGCACAACTATTTTGCATTGCTTCTACAGTCGCCATCCCGAAATGCTCAAATCTTTGAGGATTGACTTCACCCAAACCGCAGCCATGCCAAAATATACTTGCTCTAGCATAAAGTGATTTTACCTCATCAAAGTCAACATTGACTTTGAGCTCGATCGCCCTTGAATCTTGCTTCAATAAATTCTGAACAGTCTTTAAATAAGGATTTTTCGGAATGCTGCTGCCAACCAAAATTAGTCGCCATCCTTGAAAATCTTCGGGATAATCTGCTAGCAAACTGCGGAAAGCTTTAATTAGTTCAATTTGCTTTTTTGTTCCCCCAGCTTCAAACTGTCCCACAGCTAAAATGATGTTTTCTTTCGGCACTTTAACTGTTGCCATTTCCACGGGGGGATAAAGCAGAAAAGTTGGCTGTAGGTTCCAGCGTTTCTCCAACCACTTGACGGTAAATTGACTGTTGACAATAATGAAAGTGTAATCATCGACAGCAAAGTGACGGTTGCGGAAGGTATTGGGAAAGTGGCAGAAAAATACTGAGATCGGCGACAGTGGTTTTACTTTTTCCAGTTGGTTCGCATTGATAAAAATATCGTAGTTTTTGCTTTCTCTGGCAATTTCATCAAAGGGATTTTCCATATCTTCTACGATGATGCTGGAATCGATGCACTGCATTCCGCGTTTCTCGTAAAACGCCAAGGGCATAATTTTAATTTTGCATCCTGAAAGGTTGAGTCCGTACCACGATTCTAAGTCGGAAACAGCAACTGGTTTGTTGGCGATAAAAGTAATGTCAAATTCATTTTGTAGCAGCGAGGCGAGGGTAGCGACGTATTTTTGACCGCCACCAATAAAATGCAGTCCGTGATCGTAAATGGCGATCGACATTTTGCGATCGCCCCGAACCACCTGTAAGCGAGACAAAATGCGATCGATCTTCATCCGACTGTAAATCACCGCCAACTTTTCCGACAACTGTGGCAATACTGTTTCGATGATTTCTGGTTTCTGATAATCTAGCAGTTTTTTAATCGCTACAAATAAACTCTCGAACAGCAAATCGTACTGCTTGTTAGTAAAAAAATCAGAAGTATGAATTCCTTTGACTAATTGCAACGGTTCATGTTTGGCTAAATACAAAAACCGATTGCGGTTGCAGAAATACTCGGTAAGTTTGCTGCCTTTACTCGAACCCCTATACTCGTGATGGGCGATAGCTGCGGGAGTATAAAGCATTTTCCAACCGCGTTTGTGGCAGCGTTTAGCAAACTCTACATCCTCAAAATACATCACAAAATCTTCATCTATTGGCCCGACATCTTCGAGACATTTCCTGCGGAAAAGCACCGCTGCCCAACAAAGCCCTTCGACTTCCCGTTCTGTATCGTACTGTCCCGAATCTTTTTCGGCAAAGCCGACATCTTGCCAATAAAAGTTAGGTAATTGCTGAATACCAGCGCTGTTAATTCGCCCGTCTTTAAACAGCAATTTGCCGCTAGTCGCACCTACTTCTTTATTAGTTTCTAGCCGTTTTACAAGAATCTCTAACCAGCGACTGTCAAGGGTAGCATCGTTATTTAGAAACCCGATATATTCGCCTTTTGCTTCGCTGATGCCGAGGTTGAGGGCTTTAGCAAAGTTGTTGGCGGAGTTGACAAAAATCCGAACTTTGGGAAATAGTTCGCACAGGGAATTAACGGAATCGTCTTGAGAACAATTATCAATTACAATTAAATCGAGTTGCGATTCGGGATACGCAAGTTTTTGTAGAGATTTTAAGCAATCTTTCGTGTGGCGCAGACCGTTATAGTTGACTATAATTAACGAACATATGGGCAGTGTGGTCATCTTTGATGCTTTATTTTTGTCGATCGAGCAATTGAGCGGTAATCTTCTCTAAAATAGCAGTATGTTGCTGCTGCACTGCTTTAATTTGCTCTATTTCAGACTGAAAATTTGCGATCGCTCTTTGTTGAGTCTCAAGCTGTGCTGTAACTTCGGGATATTCGCTGCTGAATTCCGATTCAATTTTTTCAAAGAGAGTTTGTTGATTTTCTTGCAATTTTTGCAATTGTGTGCTTAATGTATGCACGACCCGCGTATTAGCAAAATTGTAAATTACTTGTCGTTCGAGTACGGGTCTGAGCAATTTTCGGACTATTTTCCTAACGACGATGACTGCGGAACCGAGTCGCCTTTGGTAAGAGGTAATGGGGATGTTATAAATGTCGAAACCTGCCTTTAAAAGGGCGATATCTTCATCATCTTCATTTTGGGCGATCGTACTATTTTCTGTTCCCAACAGCGACAGCTCAGCTATACCAATTCGCGGCTCCAAAGTTTGCCGTAACTTATGTATTATCTGTTGAGTTGGTATTTCTTCGTACTCCAAACTTTCCTCTCCTTGAGATAACTTACTATGACTTAATTATGGAACAGGCATCTTTGCTGTTGCAATCATTGTAACTAATTGTGAACAGGCAGCTTTGCTGTGTGATTAATTGTAATTAATTGTGGAACAGGCCGGAAAGCCTGTTCAAGGGCAGGCAGGATGCCCAACCCCTATTCCCCACAAAACAATTTATTTCTTGCTAAATCAGGATTATTGCTTCCGATATTGGCAATATCTCAATTTAAGCTATAGCAATCCTCAATCATTTGTGAATTTCTTACTCCCTCCCCGAACCTGCGGGGAGGGTTGGAGTGGGGTAAAAAGTTTACGACTCCTGCAAGGATTGCTATAACTCAATTTGACTGTCATCACCAATCATAAACCGCAGAGCTTTTGGACGAGCCGGCGCATTGGTGAGTTGAGCTCGCTGCCCGATCACGCTGTCAACAATTCGCTGGTGAATGCCAACTATTTTCGCCCCTTGCAATATTACACTGTGTTCGATATCAGCATCAATCATCGTCACGCGATCGGCAATACTGCTGTAAGGCCCAATAAAGCAATTTTCAATGTGGCAATTTTCCCCAATTACCACTGGCCCGCGAACTGTAGAATTAATGATTTCCGTTCCTTCTCCTATTTGCACTCGCCCGATAATTTGACTTTTTGCATCTACTGTTAATTCAGTTGAAGCTACGATACGGCTATCTAAAATGATTTGGTTTGCACTGAGCAAATCGTCTTTTTTCCCCGTATCCAGCCACCAGCCCTCTAAATTGCAGGCTTCTACGTGTTTTTCCTGATTGATGAGCTGTTGAATAGCGTCTGTAATTTCGAGTTCGCCCCGGGGCGAAGGTTGAATTTGATCGATCGCCTCGTGGATAGTAGGAGCAAAAAAGTAAATCCCCACCAGTGCTAAATTTGACGGCGGAACTTTGGGTTTTTCTACTAACTGCAAAACTCGTCCTTTCTCATCAACTTTTGCCACACCGAAAGCCGAGGGATTGGAAACGGGACGCAGCATAATCAGAGCGTCTAGTTTCTGCGTGTTAAAAATCTCTAAAAACGGATCTAACTGATTTTCAATTAAGTTATCTCCCAAATACATAATAAACGGAGAATCGCCCAAAAACGGTCTGGCAACTTTTACCGCGTGAGCGAGCCCTGCCGGCTCTGCTTGCAAGATATAAGTAATTTTCGCACCGAAGCGAGATCCATCTCCTGTTTTCGTCTTCACCTCTTCCCCGGTTTCGGGACTAATAATAATCCCAATATCCGTAATCCCGGCCGCCACAATTCCTTCAATTCCGTACCACAGTATCGGCTTATTTGCTACAGGAACCAACTGCTTAGCACCCGTATAGGTGAGGGGACGCAAGCGTGTTCCTTTACCGCCAGAGAGGATGAGTGCTTTCATTGGGTGAACTCTGAGTTATGCTTTAGGGTTTGCGGTGCAGGCAAATATTGCCTGCACTTGTTCGCTCTCATTGATTTTAAACCACCGCTACCCCGCTGGCAATAGTTGCAGTGTATCCTGACACAAATGATTTATTTTGCTCATATTTTTATAGTGCGGGAGACAGAGAGTATCAGAAACCAGGTTTATTGGCACAGGAAGCAGTTAAAAGCTGAGTTTTTTGTCAAAAAACCCCTTTCTTAATGTTGCAAGTGCGCCAGTTCCGATTTAATTCCGTACCGTTTTAATAGCGACCGTATCGGGCAATCAATCGACTACCACTATTGTTTTGATTTGTCAACCAAGCCCACATCTGATCGCCCAGACAAAAATGCCACCATTCGTTAGGATGTTGCTGAAAACCCGCAGCTATCATCACATTTTTTAATATTTGCCTGCGACGGTGATATTCCTGTTTTTGCGGCTCCTTGCTATTACAAAAATAATCGGGATAAGAACGTTCTGATATTTCATCAATCGGAGAACCCATATCAATTTGCCGATTGTTTTCATCCACTAAAGTTAAATCTAAAGCGGCACCTGTACTGTGAGGGGGAGGCGTTGCGCGATCGAGGCTCGGCACTGCCCAAAATTGATATACGTGTTCTATAATCACTTGGCGTTTGTCTTCGGGAACAGGAAATTCGCAGCCTTGAGCTAGGGCAATTTGATTAAAAGTATAATCTACCATAAATTGCTGGACTTCCACTGGCCGATAAGCGTCAAATATCAGAATTTTCCAATTTTGATAATTGTGCTCTAGCTCCGTTTGAGCGGCGATTAAACTATCTACAACTCCTTGTCGCAAATAGTAAGGCGAATCTGCTTTGCTATTGTGATAGGGAGCACCCAACTTTTGATAAGGGTGCGGCGTTTCAAAGACAAAATGTTGTGCTGGAATAGGGACTAAAGGTTCGCCGCATTCGTCGATAGCTATTTGCTGATATGGTTTCATATCAAGGTGTTACCGTACTTTATTATTAATGATGAAATACAATACTCTGTATATGCTTTTCACTGGAGTCAGCCGCGCGGCAAATAGCAAAGCAGCTAGAATATCCTCATGTTCTAAATCGTCATAGTCATCTATAATTTCTTTAGCATTCATACCAGAACTGAGAAGTCAAAAATCAGTTTTAGTGGATATCACAGACGGCGAATACAGGGTTTTCCCTGACAGATATTTGGATCGAGTGTGATGCGCTGCCCAAGTTTTTTTTCCCTATTTTAGGAACAAATATTAAATATATCCTAACCTAAAGAGCGTAGCTTTCGATTGGTTTGTAGTAAGGACTTTAGTGCTTTCAATCTCCACCTAAAGTCCTAAAGTCCTTACTGCCAAAAAATCCTAACTTTGGCGGTAAGCAACTACCGCATAAAACGGATCGCCGCTTGGTATTCGCAGCATTTGCATAAAACTAGGCAAGTTAGGCTTGCGAACAATTACTTCCGGCTTGCTAAACCCGGGTATGTTCGCTCCTTTGACAGAATCAAAGTAACCCTTGACTAATTCTACCCGATTGCCCTCGGAACCTTCCCGCCAAGCCGCGATCGCCTTTTGATAAAACATCCGGTTGGAAAAGCTCATAATTGCTACGCCACCCGGCTTCAATATCCGGTGAATCTCGGCAAAAATCGCATCTGGGTGCTGCAAATACTGTACCGAAACGCAGTTGACAACGGCGTCAAACTCTGCATCCGGCAGCGGCAATTTGGGATTTGCGTTCAAATTCTGCACAAAATAATGATTCAGTCTGCGATTCTTTGCCAACTCGTCTTCATTCATGCCGTGCCCTTCTACATGGGCAAATTGCATCTCGTCGGGCAAGTGAGAAACCCAACTGCTCATCATATCAAATATCCGAGTATTCGGTTTCAGCCGTTCCCGATATAAATCGGTGAGTTGCTGAATGAATCCATCGTCTACGTGAGTCACAAACCGGGGAGCCGAATAGAACAAATTGTCGTCGGTGTCGTCTAACTTAGTGCGTTGGTCGGCTGGAAGCAACATAAATTCTGATCGCGAACTAGATTTACTCTTTCTAGTTTAAGAACAATAAGAATTGTTAACATATCCGGCAGAGGGCGGATTCCCGCTTTTAGCGTAGCATTCGATAGCCAAAAAACCGACTTGCACCCTTTGGGGCTTGTGGCAAGAAGACGGTTTGCCGACTTCCAGCATTGGCGACAAACTGCAACAGGTAAGCGGGACGCTGACAGGCACGATCGATCGCACGGAAGAAAGAGGCCTCTTCCGCCGAGAGAGAGACACTCGCATTTGGCGCATTTGACTGACAAACTCCAGTACACAACTGCAAGACGTATTGCCCCCGCTGGTAGCGGAAATCCGAGATCGACCTGTCGAGGGCTTTTAACAGGCCGATCGAGAACTCTTTTCTCAACTGATCGATCGGGCGATCGTCAATCTTTCCTAAACCGACAAATCAATCTTTTGAGTGAAGCGCAGCAGCCTCTACCTCCAGTACATTACAAATAATCGTAAAATACTAGCCACTCTTAAAAAAAGCAGTACAACTTTACTACACAAATAGCAGCGCACCCGCCGCCGGACAAATCGCTCGCAAATCCTTTAAATTCGGGCAGCGCGTGCAGCCGGCAACTCCGTTAAGGGCGATGGTCAGTAAAGATTTGTGGGTAGTTGCTAACTTTAAAGAAGCGCAACTAGCAAACATGAAACCCGGTTAAAAATTAGAAATCAAATTAGATTCTTTTAGTGGTCGCAATTTTGAATACCGTCTCGATAGTTTCTCCCCTACTTCTAGCGATAAATTCTCCTTATTGCCTCCCGATAATGCTACGGGTAACTTCACCAAAGTTGTGCAACGGGTTCCGGTAAAATTTGTGTTTGGTGCCGAAAGCATTAAAGGCTATGAATCACGGATTGCACCGGTGATTTCGGCTACAGTAAATGTTGAATTGAAATGAGGAAAGGCACGACACGGATACACGGATGAATTTAGGAGTCGGGGATTTGATTGGGTTCGGTTAAGGGCGATCGCTCTTGCAATATCATCTTAGAAAGTTAGAGATATGGTAGTGAGAACTAAACCGAAATCTCGTTCACCAGCTCGAACAGGGGTTGTTGCTTTGTGATGAGTGGCGATCGATTCAAATAGGAAAAATATTGCCAACAAAACAACTCTATGGTATACTAGAAGATTGTGAATATTAATCAAAAGTAAAGTAACAAGCCGGGAGAAATCAAAATGACACAGCAAACCCTGCACGGAACCAGCCGCAAAAGAAAAAGAACATCCGGTTTTCGCGCCAGAATGCGTACCGCAACCGGTCGATTGGTAATCAAAGCTCGCCGCAGCAAAGGTCGCCACCGCCTCGCAGTCTAGCACTGCATCAAGGTTGAGAGGCCTCAACGATCGCCCTACGCCATGTTGCCCGATACAAACCGACTTAAGCACCGAAAAGACTTCAGCGCCGTATACCGCAAGGGAATGCGCCGTAACTCGGCCCATTTCAGCTTAAGAGCTCTGCGTAAACCCAAAAGCGTCGAATTAAGCAAACCGACAGCCGAGAAATCCTTGCAGCCGACTCGCACAGGCATTTCTATCAGCCTGAAAGTCAGCAAACGCGCTGTAGTCCGCAACCGGATTAAGCGTCAGATTCGGGCAGCTTTGCGACAGCTATTGCCCCGATTAAAATTCGGGTGGGATTTAGTAATTGTCGTGCGTCCGATCGCACAAGAGTGCAATTATGCAGAAATTCTGCAAGAATTAGAGCAGTTGTTGGTAGAAGCCGAGGTACTAGATGGGAATTCGAGAGGAAGTATATTATGAAGGCGGCCCCGCGCCGGGAGACTTGATCCTCAATTTACTCCTGGGGCTGACTGTGGTGGGAATCCCCCTAGCAGTAGGAGCAATTGTCCGGGCTCTGTGGCTGCGCTACCGGATCACGAGTCGCCGAGTCTCGGTAACTAGCGGTTGGATGGGGGGCGATCAGACAGACGTTATCTATTCAGATATAGTCAAAATCGTCACAGTACCACGCGGTTTTGGGACTTACGGAGACATGGTGCTCACCATGAAAAATGGCAGCCGCTTGGAACTCAGAGCTATGCCGAAATTTCGAGCAATGTATGACTACATTAACGAAAAACTGCCCATAGCCGCTCAAAAAGCAAACGCGGCCCAAGCTAAATAACCGAACAGCTTCGCCCTAAAATCAGGGTAAAGTGAGTGCGATTATTGGCAAACTCATTAAAACAAACCCGCAGACCGGGCGGTCGATCGACGGGCAATGTCCTAAGATAGAGACAAAACCCTAAAAATTGAGGCGGCTCGCCTTCAGCGGGTAAAAATAGTTCTCAACAGCAAACATAGAGCACCTAAATTAACTCAAAGCGAATGGATTTCGGTATCTCGTTTCTCTCCAACAACCTCATGCTCCCGATCCTAGATTTTTTCTACGGGATCGTGCCAAGCTACGGTTTAGCGATCGTAGCACTGACGCTCGTGATTCGCTTTGCTCTTTATCCTCTCAACGCAGGCTCTCTTCGCAATATGCGGCGCATGAAAGTAGCGCAGCCGTTGATGAAAGAGCGAGTAGATCAAATTCAAAAACTCTATAAAGACAATCCTGCCAAACAGCAGGAGGAAATGAGCAAAGTATACAAAGAATTTGGTAATCCTCTAGCAGGATGCTTCCCCTTGGTGCTGCAAATGCCAGTGCTGTTTGCACTGTTTGCAACGCTCCGGGGTTCGCCGTTTTCTGACATAAATTACAGCGTTAACGTTCAAGTTTTGCCCAAAGAACAAATCGAAACTGTTCAACCGCAAGCTTTTGCTACACCGCCACAAAATATTTACGTCACAGGTACTTTTCATGCTCCTGTTGTGGGGGTAATTCCAGGCGGCGACAAACTCGCAGTCGGCGACACAACCAAGATTAATTTTCAAACCCCAGAGGGCAAACCTCTCAAAGTTTTAGCTGCAGAAAATAAGAGCGAAATCGACTTTGAACCCGGCTGGAAAGTCATCAAAGGCGAAGATCTGATCAAGGTAGATGAACAGGGAAACATCACGGCCTTAGCGCCCGGTGAAGCCACAGTTCAAGGCACAATCCCTGGATTGGCTAGTAACAAAGGATTCCTGTTTATTGAGGCTCTAGGCCGCGTTGGCGCGATCGACTCAGACGGTACAATCCACTGGGATATTTTGGTAATGATCCTGGGCTTCGGCATCAGTTTGTACATCAACCAAACCCTTTCAGGGCAAGCACAAGGGCCAAACGACAACCCCCAACAGGCTACAGTCAACAAACTGACGCCAGTCATATTTTCAGGGATGTTTTTGTTCTTCCCGCTGCCCGCCGGCGTGTTGATGTATATGCTGATTGCTAACATCTTCCAAACAGTTCAATCGTTTATTTTGTCGCGAGAACCGCTGCCCGAAAACCTGCAAAAAATAGTGGACGAAGCAGAGGCGAAAACCCAAAAAGAACAAGGATTAGATGCACTTCCCTTTGAGCCCAAGCGTTCTAAGAAAAAGGCTTGATTTTAACAACAATGAAAGACTCTCAAATGCAGCGCGGACAGGCATGGTTAGAAGAATTGCTACAACTGTCCGCAATTCCTTCAAAAGTGGTATGCGAACAACAAAAAGATTGCTATTGGATGACAATAGATGAAAGCAATCTGACTCCAGAACAAGTTGCAATCTTAGTCGGGCCAAACGGTAATGTAATAGATGCCATTCAGTACCTCTGTAACACGGTTCAGAATATAGGTCAGGAAGTAGAGGAGTCAATTCCTTATACAGTTGAACTAAATGGCTATCGCATCCGCCGCCAAGAGGAATTGCGATCGATGGCAGAGTACGCAGCAGATCAAGCCCGCTCAACGGGAGTTGAAGTTGAAATAAAATCGCTGTCTTCGGCAGAACGCCGTCAAGTCCACAGCTTTTTGAGCGAATGTGAGGACATAGAAACTTACAGTCAAGGGCAAGAACCCGATCGCCGTTTGGTAGTGCGGCTGCGCTGACGCTAAAGAAGGAAGAAGGAAGAAGGAAGAAGGAAGAAGTTAAAAATTAACTATTCCTTTTGACCTTTGAATTCAAGAAGTAGGAAGGCAAAAGATTATGGAGACAATTTATATCCCTCATCTACTCACAAAAAGTGAGCGAAAAGAGGTAATTGATTTTGAAGAATTTATCCCCGATTTAGAAACTCTTACTCCGGTGCGAGGACGACTGCAAGTAACTCACCAAGGAAATTATCTTGAGGTGAAGGCAAAAGCAGAAACAATTGTTACTCTCACCTGCCACAGATGCTTGAAACAATACAATCATCGTTTGGCACTCAACTCATCGGAACTAATCTGGCTCGAAGAAACAGCAAATCAAACAGATTCAAGTTCAGCAGAAATAGAAGTGGCTTTAGAAGATTTGGTGGAAAATTTGTCCCCCGGTGGCTATTTCTCTCCGGGCGATTGGGTATACGAGCAAATGTGCTTGGAACTGCCGCACAAACAGATATGCGATACAGAATGTCCGGGAATTTCTTTAACTGATGATGCAAATACAGAAAGCTCAGAAACAATCTCAGACAGTCGCTGGGCGTCTCTGGAAGCACTTAAACGGCAATTGCCTTAGTCAGTTGACTAATAACTAATGACTATTTTTAGCGACGAGTTTGAACTACTGCTGCGATCGCGCTACCCCCTAATTTACATTCCCACACGGGAGGAAGAGCGCGTAGAAGCGGCGATCGCCCAAAGTGCCAAAAAACAAGGTTCTCGCGCCGTCTACATCTGGGATTTTGTTGATGGCTACCAAGGCAATCCCAACGATGTCGGTTTTGGCAAGCGCAACCCGCTGCAAGCTTTGGAATTTCTCGAAAAATTGCCCGCCTCCGCGCCGGCAATTTTTATTCTGCGCGACTTTCAGCGGTTTTTGGAAGATGTCTCGATTTCCCGCAAGCTGCGGAATTTGGCGAGACTCCTCAAATCAGTACCCAAAAATATTGTCATCGTATCTCCTCTAATTTCGATCCCGGAAGACCTCAGCGAAGTGATGACTGTTTTGGAGTTTCCCCTGCCTGCGGCGGCGGAAATCAAAATTGAGGTAGAAAGGCTGTTAGGGGCTACCGGACAAGCCATTGAAGGGCGTTTGCTGGACGAAACAGTGCGCTCCTGTCAAGGGCTGTCGCTCGAACGAATCCGCCGAGTTTTGGCAAAGGCGATTGCCACCAGAGGCGAACTCCATCCCGACGACGCGGAACTGATTTTAGAAGAAAAGCGCCAAACAATTCGGCAAACTCAAATTCTGGATTTTTACCCAGCCCGCGAAAATATATCCGATATAGGTGGTTTGGACAATCTCAAAGAATGGCTGCTGCGGCGCGGCGGTGCTTTTTCCGATCGAGCCCGCCAATACGGTTTGCCGCATCCCAGAGGTTTGTTGTTAGTGGGAATTCAAGGAACCGGAAAATCCTTAACAGCAAAGGCGATCGCCCACCACTGGCATTTGCCTTTGCTGCGCTTGGATGTCGGGCGCTTGTTTGCCGGATTAGTCGGGGAATCGGAATCCCGCACCAGGCAAATGATTCAGCTAGCCGAAGCTTTGGCCCCCTGCGTGCTGTGGATTGACGAGATTGACAAAGCTTTTGCGGGATTAGACGGTAAAGGGGATTCCGGGACAACCAGCCGGGTGTTCGGGACATTTATTACTTGGTTGGCAGAAAAAACTTCGCCGGTGTTTGTGGTAGCAACAGCCAACAACATCCAGTCTTTGCCGCCAGAAATGCTGAGAAAAGGCAGGTTTGACGAAATATTTTTTGTGGGTTTGCCCAGCCAGGAGGAACGGCGGGCGATTTTTGAGGTACATTTGTTGCGGTTGCGATCGCACAGCATCAAAAATTACGATTTAGAGCGCTTGGCTTACGAAACTCCCGATTTTTCAGGGGCCGAAATCGAGCAAACTTTGATTGAAGCAATGCACATTGGGTTTAGCCAAAATCGAGACTTTACCACAGATGATATTTTAGAATCAGCTAGTCAGATGGTGCCTTTAGCCAGAACGGCTCAAGAACAAATCCAGTTTCTCCAAGATTGGGCCGCTGCGGGGAAAGCTCGCCTTGCTTCTAGGTACGGCAGTTTGAGCCGCCGGATTCAGGGGTAAGCTTTTGAAGTCAGTAGTCAGTAGTTAGTAGCCAGTTGTCAGTTGGCAGTTACCAGATTTTACTCAACATTCAGCAGTCAACACTCAACAGTCAACCTTGTGCCTTCTGCCTTCTGCCTTCTGCCTTCTGCCTTCTATCCGTTACATCCGTTACAGAATCAGTTGCCGAACTTCCTTCTTCCTTCATTTGCGGTTTTATGAACACTGTATATAGCGTTTTCAAATTTTTAGTAGGTTTTCTGCTCGCGATCGTCCTGATGGCAGGTGCTAGCGTGGCGGCTGCACTTTACTTTGCCGCTAAGCTAACTACTGTGCCCGAAAAACCTGTTTTTCCCAACGACAAAACAGCAGTTCAGGTTGCAGGCGCTGCGTCGAAGTCAACAGCCCAGGCTAGCCCTGTTTCTACATCTAGCGATGCCCCGTCTCCCAAACCGCTGGAACCGGGAGCTTACCGCGCGATGGTGACTCAGCCGATCGGCTTAATTCTCCGGGATACAGGTAGTCGAGACTCGAACCGCATTGGCGGTGTTGGTTACAGGGAAAAAGTCGTAGTTTTGGAAGAGTCGCCCGACAAAGAGTGGCAGCGAATTCGGATTGAGGATGACAATCGCGAAGGTTGGGTCAAAGGTGGCAATACTGAAAGAGTTGAGGGCGAATAGGAATTAGACAAAATAGACAAAAAATATACTCCTCTGATTGTGAGGGCAGCGAAGCAATTGTAGTGTGCAGGTTGTTTACCAACCCTGGGTTTTTTCCTGTCTCTGGCTCCAAATATCGAGGTACATATTTATAAATAAAAGTCAAGTTAAATTTATTTACGATATTTGCGATGGCAGTTTGATGTGCTGAGAGTGCGGGTGCGATCGCCCCTGCAAAATCCTGAATTTGACATAAAAGCCCAGCAGACAACAGGTTTCAAAAGCTAAAACTCAACAGAAAAACTCGAAAATACATAATCCCAACTTATGTTATTCAGGAGAGTATGTTAAGAAAATTAGCAAAATTTTAAGGTTAGTTGCAAAACCCAGGCGGTTGTCACCGCCGCAGAGGCAAGAGTGGTAGCTTGGATTACAAGATGTAAGTTTTCAGCTTAACAGCTACCAACAATAAAAAATATGTACGACAAACGTCCCGATCGAGATTTGGCGACTGCTGCTGTTACTGCGGCTTTGGGAGCTGGGGTCGTTACCTCTTTTGCGGTTAGTAGAGGCCAAAACCCGCTGGTAGCCATCGCAATTACTATTTTTGCAGCGGGAGTAGCTGTAATTTGCGATCGGTTCGGCTTAATTTAAACGATCGTCGATTTTTTAATACAAAGTCAACTTATCAAAAAATCCCCGCCCTATTTGCAACTTGCAAAAGTGGGGATTTTTAGTGGCTAGTTTTTTGGTTAATCAGCGGTACTTTCCCAGACGCACTCGCCACATGAAGAAGCCGCGTTTCTTAACAAAAAATCTGCGATTTCAGGCTCTTTACCCGACAACCAATTAAGGTGAAGAGAACCTGCTCGCAAGTCTTGTGGTAATTTCTGCGGCAGCCAGATAAAATATTAGCCAGCACTACCCCAGAACTTATTCTCTTTCGGCCTTAAAGGCTAAGACGTGCCTGCAAACTTTTTTGCTGAGTCTCGCGCCTCTAGAAGCAGCGATGCTATCTTGGTTATTACCTGTAATTATTATTGACGGTAAATTTTTTAGAAACACGGGTGCTTCGCGCTTTCCAAGTAGAACTTAGCGTTGATAGAATCCAAGCCAAGCGTGCCAAAAATCATTTTTGGAAGTTTGCTCACACAACCCACCCACAATTTCACACTAAAAAATTATGGAATCTCTTGCTTACCTCGAACTTGCTCTTGTTTGCGAAGCACCCGCAGAGTCGAAAATTTTTGATCAGCCCAAGTGGCAAAGCCTATCGAGTCAGACTTACGTCCGTTTGCTGTCTCTGGCTTTGATGGTGTCGGTTTTGAGTGCAGCCGGTTCGGCTTTTGCTCAAATAGATCCGGGATATCCAAATTTGCGCTCTGTTCAAGACAGGTTGCGGGAACTCGGCTATTTTCCCAGATCTTCGACAGGTCAACTCGGCCCGGTTACTCAACAAGCTCTGACTAACTTTCAGCGAGACTATCAACTGTCGCTGACTGGTAGGCCCGATCGAGCTACTGTGATAGCACTCAACAGTTTTGCCGGGGATGACGATCGACCTTTTAGAACTATTAATACCAATTATCGGGAACTGGGTTTTGGAGACGCAGGTGCAGATGTTTCGGCTCTCCAGCGCAGGTTGAAGCAGCTAGGCTACTTCAGCGCGCATCCCACAGGGAGTTTTCGCGAAGTTACTCAAAATGCCGTTAGATATTTCCAGCGAATTAATCGCCTGCGGGTGACGGGAGTTGCCGATAGGCAAACTTTAGCTTTGCTGTTTGGTTCCACCCGGCCAGTTCCCCCGGTTACGCTTCCAGGGAATATTTCGGGAAATGGCGGTTGCAAGGGGCTGCGGTTCGGGGACAGAGGGGCGACGGTAGACTTGATCCAGCGGCAATTAAAAGCTTTGGGCTATTTTGAAGGTGGCGTTGACGGTAAGTTTCGGGAACGCACTCTCTACGCTGTGACTCGTTTTCAGCAAGATTACAATCTGGTTTCTGACGGCTGCGCTGACACTGCTACTTTGACTGCTATCGATGCCCAGATGAGGCAAGTTGAAATTAGCTCATGGACTGAGGAAGATGACCAACAGAGTAATGGCGGAGATTTTCTGGAGTTGGGCGACAGAGGCCGACAAGTAGAATTTGTGCAGCGGCGGCTGCAAGAATTGGGTTATTACAGGAGCCAGATTCACGGTTGGTTCGATCGACCAACTCAGGCAGCTTTGATCCGCTTTCAGAGGGATAGGGGGATGTTCGGGACTGGAAGGGTCGATCGCAGCACTCGATCGGCTTTGCGGCAAGGCAACAGGCAGGCAGCAGCGCCTGTGCCGCAAATCGCCACTGGTCTGCGACGGGGCGATACTGGGCCTGCTGTCCGACAACTTCAGTCTTCGCTCAGAAGTCTGGGCAAAAACCCCGGCCCGGTGAACGGAGTATTTGGAGCCGAGACCGAGTTTGCGGTGCTGTCGTTTCAGCAAGAACGCAATTTGTCACCGGCGACGGGTATTGCCACTCCGGCGACTTTGGCTGCGCTCCAAAACGGATTAGCTGGCCGGATAGCTGTTCCTGCTGTTCCAATTAGCAGCAGTTTCAACTCTCGATCGAGCATTCAGCAATTACAAAGGCGGCTGCAAGACCTCGGTTTTTACACAGGCCCCATCGGCGGAGTTTTCGATGCTTCGACGAGAGACGCCCTCGATCGAGCTCAGCGCAGTTACGGGGTCAGCAGCGACGATTTGTTGAGCCAAACTTTTTAGCCCCAGGCTTGCGGACGCTACATCAAAGAAATCGGGTTTCTGGTTTCCGACTCATTCCTGAAATGATGTATTTTTCTGAAGAAACCCGGTTTCCGCGTAACTGCGATCGCACTTGGGCTACCAATTTTTGTTAAAACTTGTAACAAGCGGTACTTGGAATGCGAAAATAGTGTACTGTCACTCGATTGAATCCGGGACGCTGCTGCCGTTGTGGGCGATCGACCTCGGACAAGACCAATTGCTGGAAACCAAAGACGGCCATCCCATCCGCAAAGCTTCGTGGCACACCGTATGAATCGTTAGCTGGCAGTCTAGCAGGTGCAACCCAGACTTTTCAGCTTGCTTCAGGCCAATTTTCAAAATCGAATCGTTGTTAAATTCGATCGTTCTGTTGCACTGAACGCAGACTAGGTGGTGGTGGTGATGCGGGTAAGGCTGGTTTATTTCATAGTGTTTGTGACCTTCTGCTAGTTCGAGTTCGCGGAGGAGGCTCATCCTTGCCATTAACTTTAAAGTTCGGTAAATGGTGGACAAGCTAATGTTTTCTCCGCGATTTTTTAACAAAGTGTACAAATCCTCCGCACTCAGGTGATTGCCTTTGGGGAGGTTCTGAAACACGTGCAAGATGGTTTCCCGTTGGGGAGTCATCCGCCAGCCTTTGTCATTGAGTTCGGATTTGAATGAGGACGCGGTGTAAAGTGCCATAGTGACCCTCTCAAGAAAGTCTGCCTATTGACAATAATACACAACGATCGAGAGATTTTGCAAATATCGCAGCTTATTGAAAAAAGATTGAGGAAAAAATTTGGTTTTTGATATTTTTTGACTTTTAACAAGCTTGATGACTTGCTGCAGAGGACAGAGAAGTTGGTTAGAAGTAAATATTGTTACTTCTGCCGAATGCCTCATGCCTTCTGCACAAGTGCCAAATGCCTTGCTCCCTGATTAATAATCGCGCTGACTGACCGGCCAAATTTAAGTCAGAGACTCCAGATAGTCGCGGACGCGGTTGCGACGCTTAGGTTGGCGGAGTTTTTGCAAAGCTTTGGCTTCAATTTGGCGAACCCGCTCGCGGGACAAGTCGAGGGCGCGACCGATTTCTGCCAGCGAATAGGGGTGTCCGTCACCCAAACCAAAGCGCATCAGAATTACATCTCGCTCGCGGCTGGTCAAATCTGCCAGCAGTTGCTGCAAGTCGCGGTGCAGAGCTTCTCGCATCAGCATTTCTTCTGGGGAGATGCTGTCGGTTTCAAGCAAGTCGCCCAACTCTGTATCTTTTTCGTTGCCCACTTTAGTTTCCAAAGAAACAGAACGGGGGACTCGCAGTAAAACTTCTCGGACTTGGGGCGCCGTCATTTCCAACTCGACAGCGATGTCTTCGATCGTAGCTGTCCGACCTTTTTCTTGAGAAATTTTGCGCTGGGCTTTCTTGATTTTGTTAAGTTTTTCGGTGATGTGGACGGGGAGGCGAATTGTGCGGCTTTGAGTGGCGATAGCCCGCGTAATTCCCTGCCGAATCCACCAGTAGGCATAGGTGCTAAACCGATAGCCCCGCGTCGGGTCAAACTTTTCTACAGCTCGCTCCAGTCCCAGAGTACCTTCTTGTATTAAGTCGAGCAATTCTAAACCGCGATTTTGATATTTTTTCGCCACCGAAACCACCAGGCGCAGGTTCGCCTTAATCATGTGGTCTTTAGCTTCGACGCCTTCAGCTTGAATTCTTTCGATCGTCTCGACCGTCATCTCGGCTAACTCGGCCCACTGGCGCTTGCCTTCGGACATAATTCGCTTGAGTTCTGGCACGTCACTGACACCGGCGGTTAATGCCCAGCGTTCCAGGGAAGGTTTATGTCCCAACTGTGCGGCTAACCGATCGCGCACTTCAATTAAATGCACGAAGCGCCCAATTAGCCCTTCTTCTTGGGAGGCGACGGTGTTGCGTAATTCCAGCAATTTGATATAGCGCTGAACTTTTTGAGCTTCCGAGACTTCTTCGTCTCTACCCAAGAGACGAACCCGACCTATTTCTTGGAGGTACAGACGGACTAAATCTGTAGTGCGACGGTTGGCATTTTTTTGCAATTTGGCTGCTGGGTCTGCATCTTCTGTCTCTGCTGGGTCTTGGTCAAGCAGTTCGTCTCCAGCTTCTTCAGCATCTTCATCCAACACATCACCTTGCAAGGGATTGACTCGCAGTTGTTCGTCGAATTCAGCTTCAGCGTAAAAAGAGGTGGCTGGCATAGTGATTTTCTCAGTGGCTCCGGTGAAAAGATGCTACGCTTAGCGGTTATTTATAATTAAGATGCCCACTTGGTTAAGACGAAGCATCACCGCTTTGTGTTTCTTTAGTAACTTTCCTGACTTTTCTGCTGTTGTTCGATCGAACTTTTGCTGCCCCACTTGTTTTACCAAGATTCTGGAAAACGCTAAGAACTTTCTGATGTAACAGGTTGAAGGCCAGAAAAGTGTGTTGTACTTCTTTGTTTATGTAGCTAGTATAGATAGTGACTGGCTAGAAACAAGTGACGTTAGTCAGAAGTTAAGTTAATCTTCATCACCGATAACCTGGTTCCCGATCACTTCGGAAAATTAGCCATTTTTTTAATAAAACTTTATATAACTCGGCGCTGTTGATTAAATACGCGGCAGTGAGCGCAGAAGTTTAATCCATTATAGAATATGGGTTTCAGAGTTGTTAGAGTCCCCAGTACCGAGTTATTGGCTGACGCAAAAACCGGGTTTCTTCCTCAAATTTCTGGATTAAAACCTAGAAGTTTGAGGAAGAAACCCGGTTTCTGGATCTCTTTTGCGTAAGTCGCGACTTGGAGGCGACGATCGACCGATAATTGTTTTGCTGTTGGCTGCTGCTTCCCGCTTAACATCACGCCCGAACACCAGCATCTGAAACCGGGTTTTTTGCCCAGGGCTTGCATATCAAGCGCAAGTTTTTCCTCGCTGTTACCCGGTGGATCTGGTTTTAGTGAGAATGTTGCGATCGGGCGCGAGTCAACTCAAATTAAAATTGCTAGCGTGGGTAAAGTTTCATCAGTTCCCTCACCTGTTCGGCGTGATAGGAACTGCGAGTTAAGGGAGAAGCGACAACTTGCAAGAATCCCAAAGATTCGCCAAACTTTCTCCAAGCATCAAACTGTTCCGGAGGCACAAAGTTTTCTACGTTCAAGTGCTTTTGAGTCGGTTGCAGGTACTGTCCAACTGTTAAAATATCGCAGCCGACAGCCCGTAAGTCCTGCATCGCCTCCCGAATTTCGGTGTCTGTTTCTCCCAGTCCCACCATGATGCCGGATTTGGTGTAAACCCCAGGTGCGAGTTCGCGGCTTCGCTGCAATAGTTCCAAGGTGCGATCGTACTTTCCTTGCGGCCGAACCTTGCGGTAAAGTCGCTTTACGGTTTCAGTATTGTGGTTGAGTACCTCTGGGCGGGCTGCGAGAATGATTTCTAAAGCTTGCCAGTTCCCGCACAAGTCGGGAATCAAAACTTCTATAGTTGTATCGGGCATCGCCGATCGCACTGCTTGAATGCACTCGACAAACTGAGACGCGCCTCCATCCGGCAAATCGTCCCGGTTGACAGAGGTAATGACGACGTGATTGAGTTTGAGCCGCTGCACAGCTTGCGCCAATCTTTGGGGTTCCGTGGGATCTAAAGGTTGGGGCTTTTTCTCAAAATCGATGTCGCAGTAAGGACAGGCGCGGGTACAAGCCGGACCCATAATTAAAAATGTCGCAGTACCTGCGTTGAAGCATTCGCCGATGTTCGGACACGAAGCCTCCTCGCAAACCGTATTCAGGGATAAATCCCGCAAAATTTCTTTGACGTTGCCGACGCGCTCCCACTGGGGGGCTTTAACTCGCAACCACTGGGGCTTAACTGTCACGTCTGTCTCCGCCTGAGTAGTATTTTACAAATAATTATATACGAGCTTGCTCAATTTTGACTTGAGTGTGATAGGCTAAAAATATAGTGACTAAATTCGGGATGTAGCGCAGCTTGGTAGCGCACCTCGTTCGGGACGAGGGGGTCGCAGGTTCAAATCCTGTCATCCCGATTATAAAATTAAATTGGATATTCCCCAGCAAGTGAGTTTGTTTTGGACGATCGTCCGGGTGTGTATATTTGTGGTACGCATAAATTAGTCGAGGGGGCGATTCCCTACGGGATAGCTGCGCTTCACGGGCGTGTTAATTTGCCTTTGCTAAAAAATTAACTGTAGCGACTGTTTTGGCAAAGGGAATTAGAGAATAAGGCGTAAAGAATCACAACAGCAGTAAAGAGTAGCCAACAAGTCTTTGCCTTCTCCCTCTGTGATGATTTGGGACGGTGTTTAATCACACGTACTTGCTCAAAACTGAGAACTTTGACCAAAGTTTAAAACCGGAGGCAAGTATAAATACTGCAATAATTCTTACATACAATTTTATTAAAATTTACATCTTCAGATAGATGTATTAATAGGTGAATGAGCTTATAATAAAACTTAATTGTTAGCGTGTCTAAAATTAACCCAAAAACCGGAGGATATTCCAATGCAAATAAGTGGCAAAGCCTTCGGCTCCTGCTCTCGCTGCGAAACAGTACCCGAAAAAATAGAGGGCAGGGGAGGTCTATACCTGTGGTTTCCAGTATCGCACACGCTGACCAAGGTTATTTCTGCACTAACCAAGGCTGAACTTGAATTTCGGCTGTTAGAAGAGAGCAAGTGTTTGTACATTATGCTTGAGGGAATAGCAAAAGAAAAGTTTAACGCCCTAGCCTCATCGGCGCTGACAACTCAAGAGTTGAAAGAGACAAAAGTTTTGTGGATGCGCGAAGTTGAACAGCCCAAACTTAGCGATTTTTATCGCAGCACTTCCTTAGACTCTTTTATTAATTTGAGTAACTCTGATTGGCTGTTAGATTTATTGTCCGAAGAACGCATTACTACACATTTTCAGCCCATTGTTTATACCTCAGATACTTCTAAAATTTTTGCCCACGAAGCGCTGCTCCGAGGAATTGATGAGCAAGGAAAGTTAATTTATCCGGGTCGGATTTTTGCCCAAGCAGAATCAGCAGGCCTAATTTTTCAACTAGATGTTTTAGCCCGGACTCGCGCTATCCGCGAAGCCCATGTTTACGATATCAAAGAACTACTTTTTATTAATTTTTCTCCGACTTCAGTTTACGATCCCGCTACGTGCCTGCGAAGAACAGTACAAGCTATTGATGAAGCGGGAATTCCTCACAGCAATATTGTTTTTGAAGTAGCGGAATCTCAGCACCCTCCTGATATCGATCACTTGATTAATATTCTGAGGTTTTACCGAGAGGCGGGATTTTTAATTGCCCTGGACGATTTTGGCAGCGGTTCTTCTAATTTAAATTTGATGCACCAACTGCGTCCAGATTTTATTAAGTTAGATATGCAATTGATTCGCAATGTCCATCAAGATTATTATAAGGCACTCATTACGGAAAAGATGTTAGAAATTGCCGCTCAATTAGAAATTAAAACAGTTGCTGAAGGTGTGGAAACTTTGGAGGAGTTTGAGTGGGTGCGAGAACGGGGAGCAACTTTTGTTCAAGGTTATTTGATTGCTAAGCCGACTTCTCCGCCGATCGCAGTTACGAGCTATATTGGTGCTGAACCACTACCTATTTCTGCTTAAATTGTTTTCAGTTGCGATTTGGCGCTACATTTGCTCGTTCCCAGGCAGAGCCGGGGAACGAGAATAACTAGCATTTTAAACGCTCAAATTGCGCCGCAGAAAGCTTTCTAAGGATTCCATTCTCATGCCGTAGATTGATTCCAAGTTTTGCACTTCTTCGGGAGTGCAGAAATACTCGTTACCAAGCAATACGCGCAAAGTTCCTAAGTCTTTTTGAGCTTGAGGATTCAATAAACCCAAGGCATTTCTCAAACCGTCAAACACAACCAGCGGCGGATTGATTACCATCGGTTCCCGATTAAATAAGCGTCCAAAAATGCGGGGAATGTCGTCTCTTGTCAGCACGTCCGGCCCACCCACTCGCAGAATTTGGTTGCGGGCGCCTTCGACTGTTGGCGAGTCTGCGGCAATCTTTGCTAAGTCGTCGGTACTGACAACAGATGTGCGGTTTTTGCCGTCGCCAATCAGCAGGTAAAGTCCGGTTTCTCGAAATCTTTCTGCTAGGGGTAACAAGCTGGAAGCAAAACCGGCAGGCCGCAAGATTGTATAATTCAATCCGCTGTTTTGCAGGTATTTTTCAACTTCTCGCTTGGCTTTGAATACTGCGGAATCTTCGTATCCCCGATCGACTCCCAGTACCGAAACAAAGACAAAGTGCTGCACTCCGGCTTCTTTGGCGCAGTCGATCAATTCTATGTTAGCGCGGTAGTGTACTGCTTGAACGTCGCCGCCGGTGCCGTGGCTGCTGATGATGTATTGCACTCCTTGGCAGGCTTTTTTAATATCTTTGTCTTGTTTTAAGTCGCCGATAAAAATTTCGGCGCCTCGGTTTTCTAGTTCTGA
The DNA here is from genome assembly GCF_036701035.1 of Microcoleus sp. Pol7_B2. Lineage (NCBI taxonomy): Bacteria > Bacillati > Cyanobacteriota > Cyanophyceae > Oscillatoriales > Microcoleaceae > Microcoleus > Microcoleus sp. Pol7_B2. The sequence goes on from NZ_JAUBQB010000009.1 coordinate 94,595, forward strand.
GTAGCGAGATGCGAGGCGAACGAATGCGCGGACAGGCTTTTCTTGCTGTCTGATTTCTCGTACAATTCGGCGGCCTAGTGCGCCTGTTGCTCCGGTTACTAAGAACATGATTTTTAGTTGTTGGTTGTTACTTACATCTTGCACCTTTCTCAATAACAGGCTGTCCGGCCTGTTCCACAAAGAATGAGTTTTCTTGTGGGGTGGGCATCATGCCCGCCCATAAAAGGATTATTGAGAATGGTGCAAGATGTCAGTTGTTATTAACCTTATAACTTATAAATCAAATTTCGACAATTACGGGGGCGTGGTCGCTGGGTTTGATTAATTTTCTGGGAGCAATGTCTATTGTACAGTTTTTTGCTTGTTCGTACAGGGGAGGGCTGAGATAATGGTGGTCGATTCTCCAGCCGTTGTTGCGGGGAAATGCGGCGGCGCGGTAGTCCCACCAGCTATAATGGCCGCCTTCTGAGGTGAATTTGCGAAAGGGGTCGTTTAATCCTAATTCTAGGATTTCTGTGAGTGCGAGGCGCTCGGCTACTGATAGGCCGACGGAGTTAGCATTGGCTTTGGGATTGTGGATATCTCGATCGTCCGGGACGATGTTGAAGTCGCCGCAAATGCACAAGTTGGGGGATTTATCTAGTGCTATTTTGAGGTATTCTTGGAGGAGTTTGAGCCACTTTAGTTTGTACTCATATTTCTCGCTGCCAACTTCGGAACCGTTGGGAACGTATACGCAAATAATGCAAATATCGTCTATAACCCCGGCTATGAGGCGTTTTTGTTCGTCAAAAATACCTGCGGTTTCGTCGCCGAGAAGGGGGGCAAATCCGGTGCTGATTTGCGTGAGGGGCGATCGACTAAAAATGGCAACGCCGTTGTAGGATTTTTGACCGGAAATGTAGCAGTTGTAGCCGAGGTTGGTGAAGGGTTCTAGGGGAAAGTCTTTGTCTGTAACTTTGGTTTCTTGGAGGCAGAGAACGTCTGGGGAGTTTGTTTGCAACCAGCTAGTAACCTGTTCTAGGCGGGTGCGGATTGAGTTGACGTTCCAGGTGGCGATTTTCATTTTTTGTTTGTTATATACTCTCTGATTACTGGCGCGATCGTAAAGTGCGATCGCCCATTTTGTTGTACTGTTTCAACTAATGACCGTCGTCCTAAAGATTGCATGACATTTAATAGTTCTGCCCGTGATAGTTGCAGGTTTTCTGGTATTTTTGAGATGTCTGCTGGTTCCGGGGTACTTGCTAGCCAAGCGATAACTTGTTGTTCGGATGCGGTTAGGCGCTCGCAGTGCTGGTGCAGCAGAGATTCTAAGTCACCTAAGAATAGGGTATCATAGGATAGAAATTCGGAAACGCTGTCGCCGAATAAGTCTTGAATCTATGACTTTTTCGATAGCAACCAGCTAAATGTGACTTTTTATGGTCGAGTGGGGATGCAAAAACCTACTAAATATGACTTTATATTGAATAAGTTAAGATGTCTGACATAACTTCAAGTAGCACCGAACACTTAGACTACCCATTCCTATTAGTCACCCACATGGTCTGCGCGGATCAGCAGATTCACAGTGAAGAGTCGAAAGCACTACGCGAACTAGCAACGCAGATCGGCGCATCTCAACGCACTCTCGCTGAGATGGAAAAAATTCTTGCTCAAGAAGAAAACCAGCTTTCTGTAGAGGATTTAGCTCCGAAAGTGTCGCCCGGTGAGCAAAGTGAGGCCATGTCGCAAATGTTGGCGATCGCCTATGTTGACGGTTTCTGTTCAGCATTAGAACGCCAGATGGCGGAACAAGTAGCACGAATTTGGAACTGGCCAGCGGGAGAAGTACAGCGACAGCTTGTAGAAGCAGGAGCCTTCACTGATACCCGATTCCTAGGCGAACACAACCAACAACAGAAAGTTTCTTTCGGTGCGCGTTTCCTTAAAGGGGCTGATTCTCTCCTTTCACGCGCATTGGTGGATAATGTAGCAAAGCTCACTGGGAGCGAGCAAAAAGTTGAGCAAATACGCCGGGAAATCCTGTTAACTGGGCCAGAATATGACGAGGCAATTCGTCAGTGTGCAGTCATCGCTGATGAAGATTACAAATTTGCAGAATTGGCACTTCAAAGAGCTTTACTAGCACTTTCCAATTTGGGGAAAAATATTCAACTGGCTATCGAAGACATCAAACATAAAACAGATGGTAAAGGTCAAGCTACCACTGCTAAGGAAGTCGCCAAGCAACTTGAGGATACTAGAAACTCTCTGAGTGCCGAGATTATTAAAGAAATTGAGAGTGTACGGGAGTCGCTTCGGGCAAAGGAACGCGCTCTCAATCATTTCAGCATCACATTTATGGGCAGAACTAAGGCTGGGAAAAGCACTCTTCACGCCATCATTACAGATGATGGATGGGATGCGATCGGTGTAGGCAAGCAGCGCACAACTCGCTTTAATCGGGTGTGCGAGTGGAAGAATATCCGCATCATTGATACTCCTGGGATTGGCGCTCCGGGTGGCAAAAGTGATGAAGAAATTGCTAAAAGTATTATCGACGAGTCAGATGTGATTTGTTATGTCGTGACAAATGACAGTATCCAAGAGAGTGAGTTTGCTTTCTTGCGGTTACTAAAGGAAAAAGCCAAGCCATTAATTATCCTCCTGAATGTCAAGAATAACCTGCGGGACTCTCGTCGGTTGGAGCATTTCTTACAGAACCCTGATAAACTGTTTGAAATGGATGGTCAAAGTGGTATAGGTGGACACATTGAACGTATCCGTCGCTACGCTCAAGAGCATTATGCTAATGACTACTTCGATATTGTTCCTGTGATGCTGTTAGTGGCGCAGCTTTCCCGCGAACCAGAACACGAAAAGAAGAAACAGGAGCTTTTTAAGGCAAGTCGGATGCAGGATTTTCTTGATTCAATTCGTGAATCTCTGGTTAAGCATGGCGCAATCCGCCGCTCTCAAACTCTGCTGGGTTCTACCGTAGGCGCAATTGATAATCCTTATAAGTGGGTAAATCAACAAGCTTTAGTCTATGAAAAATTGACAGAAACTCTAAAAAATAAACGTGAGGGAATCCAAAAGGATATCCAAAAAACAGCTAAGGATGCTAAAGACTCTTTCCTGCAACAAATCGAGAAAATTTTTCAAGATGCTATAGAAGCTGTTCCATCTTTTGCAGAAGATTATTGGAACCGTAACGAAGCTACCCAGAAGCATGGATGGGATCAAAAACTAAAAGCACTTCGATTTGAAGAACGCTTAAAAATAACTTATGAACAGGCTAGCAAAAATTTTAATAAGGAAGTTCAGGAAGCTCTTGAGGAAATAGGAAATGAATTACAGCTAATATCTCAACTTCGCAGCAGTGATTTCAGCTTTAATGAGCAGGATTCAAACAATTTTCAAGATTTTGTCCGAATTGGTGGAAGCCTTCTAGGGATAGCAGGAATTATAGCGTTCGTCGTCGCCCTTCCTTTTGCCCCCGCTATCGGGATTGTAACTGCTGTTGTTAGCGGGATTGCCGGAATGTTTAAATCCAGAGATGAAAAGCGACGCGAGGCTGTTATCAATATCTCAACTTCATTGGAAACTCAGCTCAAGACTCAGAAGCAAAACACTCTACAGCAGGCTCAGCGCGAATTTGGTAAGTATTCTGATTCTGTAACCACTAATATCAACATCTATTTTAAAGAATTGATTGCAGGACTAGAGGCGATCGCGACTCATCTTGAAGGAGCAAAAAAGAAGTTATCAGGTACAGAAAATTATCTAAATCGTGCTTATGCCAAGCGAATCATTGACTGGTGTACTGAAGAAAGCGAAAGTCTCACAGATGAGCGGATCAACGAAACCATTGCCAAAGTTCAGCGAGATTTCGGGCGTAACATGAAGATTGTCACAAAATCGCAAGTTCAGCGACAAAAATCACTAGAGGATATTAAACACATCCTTCAAGAGGATATTTCCTTTAGCAATCTCAAATCTACCAAATAAGGACTATAACGACCATGACTCAGAACAACGTCAACTTTAAAGCTGCCGATGTCGGTGCATCTTTCAATAAAACGCTAGGAAAATTTGACAACTTACTGGCTCAGGGAAACACACCGGAACTAACAGCTATCCGCAAAAAAGTGCATGAGAAATTAAAAGAGTATCAAGATCAGGGGATTCTCGGCCTAGCTTTTGTCGGGCAATACAGTGCTGGTAAATCAACCATTATTTCTGCCATGACAGGGCGGCGCGATATCCGCATTGATGCTGATATTGCTACTGATAAAACTACCAATTATGACTGGAACGGCATCAAGCTAATTGATACGCCTGGACTTTTTACAGACCGCCAAGATCACGATGAGATTACTTATGAGGCGATAAACAAATCAGACTTGCTAGTTTTTTGCCTCACCTATATGCTCTTTGACTCATTGACAGCAGAGAATTTTAAGAAATTAGCCTATGAAAAAGGCTATCGCTGGAAAATGATGTTGGTCATCAATAAAATGTCTGATGAAGCAGGAGAAGAAGAGCAAAAAATTGCCAACTACCGCACAAGTCTTGCCGAGGCAATGAAGCCTTACAGCCTTGATGAATTTCCGCTCAGCTTTATCGATGCCAAAGACTACTGTGAAGGCATGGACGGCAATGATGATTTTCTGACGGAAATCAGCCGTTTTCCAAGCTTTATTGATGCTCTCAATCAGTTTGTAGAGCGTCGTAGTTCCCTTGCTCGTTTTGATACACCCGTCCGAATTGCTCTAAGCTGCGTTGATGAGGCTCAGTTGAGCTTTACTCGCAACTCTAGCGAAGATTCTGCTTTTTTTGAAGTGCTGACACGGTTATCTCGCACAGTGCGTAAAGAGCGCGATCGCCTGCGAACCAAGGTTAAAAATATAGCCCTGGAGATGTCATCAGGAGTTGCTAGCGAAGGCAACACTCTTGCCGCAGCTGCAGGTAGCGATCAGAACTTTGAAAGGCTGAATAAACAAGCTGAACTGAATGTGCAGAAGCATTATGAGAAAGCAGAAACCAAACTGCAAGATGGTGTAAACGTAGCAGTTGAAGATATCCGGCAGGAGGTTGAAGAAGTGCTAGAAGGTAATCTAGTCAAGAGTTTTGTTGCTTGCCTAGATAAAAATCCAAACATATCAGCCCAAAATCTGGGGGCTGGTATGGATGTAGAGCGACTTAAAAGCCAAGTTGGTTTGCTTAAAAACATCGGTGAGACGGCCGGGGTGAAGCTGACCACTTTGGCATCGAGGAGTTTTGCAAAAACCGCTGCTGAACAAGGATTTCTCCGCTCGATAGATGTAGCAGGAAGCGGTTTACATCAAAGTGTTGTCGCTGTAGGAAAATTTGTCGGCTTTAAGTTTAAGCCTTGGCAGGCGGTTGGTATGGCCAAAAATATCGGCAATGCTGCTAAATTCCTGGGGCCGGCTCTAGCACTTGTTTCGGTAGGAGTAGATCTTTTACAAATGCAACAGGAACGGGAGCGAGAAAGTAAAATGTCTGATGTCCGTCGCGATATTACGAGTCAATTTCAATCAACAGCAAAAGACTTGGAAAATCAAATTGAAATACAGCTATTTGAATTTGAGCAACAGGTTTACGGAGAGATTGATAAGCAAATTGCAGCCGCTCGCCAGAAGGAAGAGGAAGTGATTTATGCTTCTAATACTTGGGTAAAACAACTGGCAGAAATCCGTAAGGATTTTGACGGGATTATCCAGTACATCACGCAGGGAACAGCTAATCCGAATACTTGAATCTGAAAAAAAGCGATCGCCCTTACATCCCAAATTGTCAAAAAGCGCGTAGGTGTAACTAGCCGCAGGCAATGGGCGTAGCATCGCTATGTCTGTAGCAAATCCCCATCAGTCAAAAGTTGACACTAGGAAATATCGCTCTAAAAAATACTTGACAGTGAAAATCTGGCGGTGTAGTATAGAAGTAGTGCATAGAATGAAAAACATGAGACTAAAAAGTTGGGAGTCTCCTCGCAGCGAGGGTAGAAACTCCAAAGGTAAAGGCGGCTCAGCCAGGGCTCGGCAACTCAAAAAGCAACAGCAAACTCTGCGAAAACAGTTAAAAGCTCAACACGATCGACAAAACCACCAACAAAACCATCAAGGGAAGGAAACCGATAATTCCTTCCCTTTTTTTGTATCTTTCTGCAGCTCAATCCCGCTGAATGTTCGGACAAATGGTGCGAGTAATGCTCGCCTGCGAGGGTTGCTCTTGCCAGCAGTTGAGAATGCCTTGCAACTCCCTCTTCAAAGTTTCTAAGGCTGCAATTTGCACGGAAATTTCCTCTACCTTAGCCGTGAGATGCTGCTTCGCTTCAGAGCAAGGCAACTCTCCCCGATCGCGAACTTGTAAAATATCCTTAATCTCCTGAAGGCTCAAACCCAGAGTCTGAGATCGTTTAATAAACGCCAACCTGTTAAATACCGTTTCGCCAAACAAGCGATAACCAGCGGGCGAGCGCTTTACCGCAGGAGACAGCAAGCCCATCTCCTCATAGTAACGAACAGTTTTCACCGACAAACCACTACAGGCAGCTACAGAGCCAATTTTGTACAGTTTCTCGGCAACAGAAATATTCATAAACCAAGCATCCAAGATCGAAAGACTTTCTTGCCCTATCTTTTAGTGCCTCAGATCCAGGGAGTCGATCGGCACCTCGCCCAGTCACCATTGCCCGGTAATCTTAATAAGGAGGATTTTTTTTAGACACGTTAAGCACGGGCAACTGAGGTCTAGAAGACTGAGGAGGAAGATAGTATTCGGGAGCAGGTGCGGGTTGTTCGGCTGCAGAGCGGTAAAATTGCCACCAGCGGAGAGCCATCGCCACCCCAGCAGTCCCCAGCCCAAAAGCCAATAAAGAGCCACTCGCACCCATGCTGCCGATAGCTGCATCGACAAGACCCACTGTCACAATAAAGCTGGTAATTGGTTCTCTACGGTAAGCTGACCTCAAAAGTCGCGTCCACGAAGCATTCATTTGGTTTTACTCTGTTCTATATTTATTTACAAGCTCTAAAACTTAGAGTTGGCGGAACGATCGGGATTTCTAGCTCAAAGACTAGCTTCACCTAAATTAATCTTCTCGCCTGTGGGGAATTGTACGGGAGCGAGGCAAAATTGCCAAGCTAGTCAAATCAAAATTCCACCCCATATACACCTCCAAAAGCCAGCTATTGCATTCGGGAACAGATCTCTCTCGACAGAGAAGTCGCTGGGCTTGTTTCTAATTAATATTTTAATCAATTCCCGAATTTGTCGCGGTCAGCAGAAGTCACACCCGCTGCCGTTCGAGTCAAGACAAAGTGTAAGGCTGACCGCGCCATTGCTAAAATTAGTTGAGACCTAACCAGGACAGCAAGCCCTGGCCTGTGACATACTCGATAATTAAAGTTAGAGAAAAACCGATCATCGCGGCTCGACCGTTAAGGCGTTCCGCGTAGCTGTTGAAGCCAAACTTTGGCTGTTCCAGTTTGGGAGTGACGGTGGGTTGTAGTTGTGTCATTGCTGTGGGTACCTGGCGATCGACGCTATTCAAATGTGAAATCCAATGTTAGTTACAAATCTTAAACATTGCTACTTCTATTATAAAGAGGGTTAACCGCCGTCAACCGTCCCCGAAGAGAAAAAACTGCCGCCAACTAATGCCAATTAATTATACCCGCTCAAAATATGACTAATCAGTTAGATAACGATAAGCTTCCTGTCGCCGTACAGCGAGTTGCCTTTGCGCTTCGTACAACAGGCTGGGTTTGCTTCTGGGTACAGGTAGTGCTAGGGGTGGTAGCGGCGATCATTTTGCTCTTTGCCATCCCCTTCGCCATCCCCAGGGCTAGCGCCGCTGCTGGTTCAACCAGTGCCGGTACCGGCGGCGGCGTATTTTTTGCCATTTGCGGGCTGGCCGTACTCGCTTACAGCGTATATCGCTCTTTCCGCTTCACCCGCTTGTCGAGACAACTGCGATCGCCCGCTAACGCTGTCCGCCCCAAAAAAGCAGACACCATCAAAGAAGTGCGGCTGGCACTTTGGAGCAACTTATCGGGTATGGTGCTGACGCTGATCGGTGCAGAAGCCATCAGCGGTACGCTTTTAGCCAAATCTCTAGCTCAGCCGCAAGCCTTGTTCGGTGCCGCAGTTGATTTGGGTCGATTTATTCAGCCGCTAGATATATTTGTGGTACTCGCCAATACTCACGCCACTGTTGCCCATTTTGTCGGGATTTTCGGGGCTCTTTTTTTGCTCGATCGCATCCACAAGCAATAGACGATCAATAAGTGGGAATTGCGCCTCTCCCACTCTCCCACTCTCTCTTTCTCTCACTCTCCCTCACTCTCCCACTCTCCCCCAACCGACATCCGGAATCACTGCCAACCTGTCGAAGAACGTACTCAGATACCTTCTACTAAGACAACATGAATATCATGGCACTGAAACCCGAGGCTTATTTTGGGGTGACAGATCACCCAACTATTGAAATTTCTCAAGAAAGTTTTCGTTCTGTCCTAGGTCAAATAGAAACTGAACTCCTCTGTAGCGACACCTATAGCCACGCTCTAGCTAGCCTGCAAACAATGTTGGGCGAAGCAGCCTCCGCTGCCGAAATTTTAATTAGAGCAGTTAGCAGAGAAGCGGTCAAGCTCGCATTCGATCGATTTCCCAAACAAAACAAAATTGAACCGCAAGTAACCCAAGAGAGTTTTACTACTGTAAGTCCCGTCATTGAGACGGTGACAGAAATTCAAGAATTGGAGCCACCAGTCACTGCTCCTGTCTTCTATTGGCGCAGCGCTAGTGTGGAAGCGCCGCCCCAAACCGAGTCCGAAACTGAAAATTCCGATCGAGACACTAACACTTCTGAAGACAGCAAACAAGCGCCCCAAGACGAAAATAAAGTCGATTCGGCTGCACCTGCACCTGTCACAGTCCCCGGAAAATCCTTCCCAGGGTTCGGTTTTCCCAAAAAGCCAAAAAAACTCACCAAGGAAGAAGAAGCAGCTTTAGCCGTTCAACAGCGAGAAGAGTGCTTGCAGGAGTTGGGTAGAGAATTGCGTAAGGGACGGCAAGTTCGCTCCTTATCCCTGCAGCAACTCCACAGTCAAACTCTCGTGCCGTTGCACCACATCGAATCGATCGAAAATGGGGAAATCGACAAACTGCCCCAAGATATTTACGTTAGAGGTTTTATCCGCAGACTCGGCGACGCCTTGGGACTAGACGGCAGCGCTATGGCGAATGCTTTGCCCAAACCCGCTCCGACTCCAATTCCCAGTATGTATGTGTCTGTTTCCGATTCCGACTCAAGCGAAGGCTTTCAAATGCGTCCGGTGCATTTGTACATCGGCTACACCGCTTTGATGGCTGGGGCTGTAGGGGGTTTGGGTTGGCTGTCGCAGCAACCCGTGGTGCCAGGAGCACAGGCAGTACCTCCAACGCAGGTGACACCGCCAGCCTCAGTTGCACCGGCTCAGAAGACCCCAGAAAAAGCGCCTCAACCAGGCTTGAAGAAGTCTAGCAACGGGGGAATGAATGTGGGGGCTGACATGGCGCCGCCGGAGGTGATTTTTGGTTAGTGTGTGTCGGGCGATCGATCGTCCGACCACTCTCTTGGCGCAGGTGAACTCGGAAACCGGGTTTCCGAATTCACCTCCATACGGATATTTGTTTGAAGAAAGGAGTCCTGGAGAGCAATTAGGGTTGAGATTTTAGTTAAATCCCCCACATTCATCCATCTGTAGAGTCAATTCTAAAATCTAACATCTAAAATCTAAAATCTAAAATCTAAAATCGCCAGCCCGTGTACCCAAAGTGATTTTTCAACTGCATCAGGAAACCCGATATGTGCGATAAACTATCTATTTGACCACTCCTCAAAGAGGTTTCCGATAAGATGAGTTCCCCAGCCACCGCTGCTTTCTCCGATCTCGATCCGCTATCGACTCACTCGCCAACAGCCACGAGTTTGGCGACACCAGACAGTGCCTTGGTAACGGCAGCTCAACTGCCACAAGCATCTTGGACAATAGAAGATAGTGAGAAACTCTACCGAATTCAAGGTTGGGGTGAACCGTATTTTTCGATCAATGCAGCCGGTCACGTTACAGTCTCTCCCAAGGGCGATCGCGGCGGTTCCCTGGACTTATGCGAACTGGTAGAATCCCTGAAACAGCGAAATTTGGCTTTGCCCCTGCTGATTCGATTTTCTGATATTTTGGAAGACCGGATCGAGCGCTTAAATTCGTGTTTTGCCCGAGCGATAGCTCGGTACAATTACAAAAATGTTTATCGCGGTGTCTTTCCAGTAAAATGCAACCAGCACCGACAATTAATTGAAGATTTGGTGCGTTTCGGTCAACCCCATCACTTCGGGCTCGAAGCCGGCTCGAAACCGGAATTAATGATAGCTTTGGCGACCTTAAAAAACCCAGGCGCTTTATTAATTTGTAACGGTTACAAAGACCGCGAATACATCGAAACTGCTATTTTGGCGCAGCGGCTAGGGCAAACTTCCGTAATTGTGCTAGAGCAAATAGAGGAAGTAGAACTCGCAATCGCCGCGAGCAAAGCATTAGGAATTAAACCGATTTTGGGAGTGCGAGCAAAACTCACTACCAAAGGGGTTGGCCGCTGGGGAGGTTCCACGGGCGATCGGGCAAAATTTGGCTTAACAATTCCAGAAATTATGCGTGCAGTCGGCGAACTAGAAAAAGCTGGAATGCTCGATTGTTTGCAGTTACTGCACTTCCACATCGGCTCTCAAATTTCCTCAATTAGTGTCATCAAAGACGCCATTCGAGAAGCCAGCCACATTTATGTAGAATTAGCTAAATTGGGAGCTAATATGAACTACTTGGACGTAGGCGGCGGACTCGGCGTTGACTACGACGGGTCTAAAACAAACTTCCACGCTTCCAAAAACTACAATATGCAAAACTACGCTAACGACGTAGTAGCGGGAGTGAAAGATGCCTGCGACGAGCGCAAAATCCCGGTTCCAATTATCATTAGCGAAAGCGGGCGGGCGATCGCTTCTCACCAATCAGTGTTAGTTTTTGACGTACTCGGTACTAGCGATGTCCCCAGAGAAGTAGCAGAACCAGTAGACGAAAACGCGCACCAAATTCCGCGCAATCTCTACGAAATTTACCAATCTATCAGTCCCGAAAATTACCAAGAAGTTTATCACGATGCTATCCAGTTCAAGGAAGAAGCAGTCAGTTTATTTAACTTAGGCTATTTGGGAATTGCGGAACGGGCGAAAACCGAACAGTTGTACTGGGCTTGCTGCGATAAAATACAGACGATCGCGCGGCAAAAAAAATATGTATCGGAGGATTTGGAAGACTTAGAAAAGGTGATGGCGTCCATTTATTACATCAACTTATCTGTTTTCCAGTCAGTACCGGACAGTTGGGCAATTAACCAATTGTTCCCAATTATGCCGATTAACCGACTCGACGAAGAACCAACTCAACGCGGTATTTTAGCCGATATTACCTGCGACAGCGACGGCAAAATCGACCAATTTATCGATTTGCGAGATGTGAAGTCTGTTTTGGAACTGCATACTCTCAAACCTGGAGAACCTTACTATTTGGCGCTATTTTTGGGAGGTGCTTATCAAGAAATTATGGGCAACCTTCACAACTTATTCGGCGATGCTAATGCAGTTCACATTCAGCTAACACCTTCTGGCTATCATATCGAACACGTTGTGAAAGGAGACACTATGAAAGAAGTCCTTAGCTACGTACAGTACGATTCAGAAAATTTGGTTGAAAGCATCCGCCGTCAGACAGAAGCAGCTTTGCAGCAAAATAAAATTACTCTTTCCGAAGCCCAACTTTTGCTGCAAAATTACGAGCGGAGTCTCAGCAAATATACTTATCTTCAGTCTTAAAATGTAGGGTGCAACTTAAGCACATTACCATAATTGAAAGCTGAGATCATAAACGTAAAAGTAGGGTGCGCCTAGCGCACCTTACCTTGAGCAATTAGCAATTGCCACTTAGCAATTAACAATTATGCACCATGACCGAGAATTTCAGATATCGCCCGCCGCTCTTCTCCGTGTTGAGTCGGTAAAACTTGGCGAGCGTCAGTAATCAGCCAATCGAGAGCAGCCGCTTGCAAATCGATCGCAGCCCCGGTTTTATCAACGCAGTAGCGCCCAAACACCAGTTTGTCAACCAACCGCACCTCCGGGCCCAAACGAGAATACTCAAAAATCACGCTGTTTTCCACAGTAGCGCCACTGCAAAGCCAACAATTTGGGCCGATCATTGTCGGGCCGACAATTTTTGCTCCATCCTCAATGATCGTCATCCCCCCAATGTAAACAGGCCCTGTAATATCAACCTTATCCCAGTTGACAGCTACATTCAAACCAGCGTAAATGCCGGGGCGCACTTCAATTCCCGGAATCGAAACATTTTTAACTTGTCCCAGGAGTACGCTCTGAATTGCCCGCCAATAGTCAGGAACTTTGCCGATATCCACCCACTCAAAGTCCATGCTAATCCCGTAAAAAGGCGCGCCTATTTTTACAAGGTGGGGAAATAATTGCGAACCGATATCGTACTCTGTATCAGAGGGAATATAATTGAATATTTCGGGTTCAAAAATGTAAATGCCAGTGTTGATATCGGTACTCAGAGCTTCCTCTACAGAAGGTTTTTCTTGGAAATCTTTAATTTTGCCAGACTCGTCTGTTACCACCACTCCATAACTAGGAACTTCCTCGCGGGGAACCGATTTCATAACAATAGTAGCGATCGCCCCTTTTTCCCGGTGCCACTTCACAGCAGCAGTCAAGTCCAAGTCAATCAAAGCGTCGCCGCACAGCACCACAAAAGTATCGTCAAAAAACGGCGAGAAGTCCTGAATTCGTTTCATGCCACCAGCCGAACCGACAGCCTCTCCAATCATTTCTCCGTCCTCAATTCGCCCTTCAAAAGAATAGGCAATTTGTACCCCAAACTTTTGACCGTCACGGAAGTAGTTTTCAATCACGTCTGCCAGGTGGGAAACATTGACCATAATCTGGTCAAATCCATGCTGGCGGAGCAATTCAACCAAAAACTCCATCACTGGCTTTTGCAGGATGGGAATCATCGGTTTGGGTATTGTCTGAGTAATAGGACGGACGCGAGTGCCTTTACCGGCCGCCAGAATCATCGCTTTCATTCTTAACTTCCTCAACCCTCTGTTAACTGATATCAACTGAACAATTAGATGCTAGCGGTTGCGATCGTCGAATCGATCGAGCACAGCAAAATCCTGACCTCTTTATAGGCGACATCGTACCAGGCTATCAATCATTTATTCCGAATTTACCTGGATTCTAAGAAACCAGGTATCGGGAACCAGCAATAACTTCACGCTCCCGCTCTCCGCATCCCAGACTCAGCAACAGAATGCCATAGAGCGAGATTCTGCCTAGAATCTTAACCGACGCAGTGGCATAGTTATTAGTTTCCCCCGAGAACCTAATACCGTGCAAGCTCAAAGCGCGCGGATTTTCAGGTCTTGGTAAAACTCCTCTTGAAGCAACTCTACTTTAGACTGAGCCGATAGGAGCAACAACGCCCAAAAAATACCCACGCGGTCATGATTTGGCAAGTGAACTTCCGCAGTCGATACCGGGAGTTCTGGGTTGACAGGAGAGTGCAAATCGTTATGGTGCCAGAGCTCTAGCAATGTGTCCAAGTCCAGCCAACCCTCGTCAATTTCCGCGCCCCGCTGAGCCAGAAACCGTTCGAGTTCACTAGCAGTTTCTACGAGATTTTCTTGGTGAGCTAGCTCAAAGATAGCTTGGGCCGCTTGCGATCGCATTTTTGAGGTAGGGCGACGGCGGGGGGTAACTGTCTGCTCCATTGCTGCTTTCATTAGCTGCAACTGCTCAATCAGTTCTGGGAGAGTCACCGGGCGTTTTTGCGGTAGTTGAGCTACACCGCGACGGCGCAATTGCCGCTCTAAATGCTGCGGCAAGTGTCGCCCGCCTGAGTGCTCTGCGTCTTCTACTGCCGGCTCGTCGGCCGAGTCGGGATTCGCGGGGGGTTCTGAGAGGACGATACTTTCTGCTTTGAGCAACACCAGCATTGAAGCGTACAAAAACGCTTGGCCGGAGTGGGACAAATCGGAGAAATCCTTACTCTGATCTGCATCGGAGGCGTTCGTAAGCTTGCTCAGACATCGATCGAACACTTCAATTACCTTAACGTCCCAAGGATCAATTTCTCCCCGTTCCGCTAGGTCAATTAAAATTGCGATCCCCTCGGAAATCGTTTCTAAGCCATCTTGGTCTCGGGAAACGGCCATTCGATTTTAGATTTTAGATTTTAGATTTTAGATTTTAGATTTTGCCTCTGGGAAAACGAGAGAGCATATCAAGTTAATTGGCGGTTATTTCAGCAGCTTTGCCCTCAATGGCTGCTATTTCTAAACTTATCGGTTCTCCACTTTCTAACAAAGGTTGTTGACCTTCTACTTCGGCTTTATAGCGTTCAAGATTTTGTTCTAATTCCTGAATCCGCTGCTCTTTTTCGCGAACTTGGCGAATCTCTTGGCGCAACGCGAGGGTTCGCTGCATTCTCGACCACAGACTGAACAGCCACGCTAGTGTGGCCCCTAATCCGGTCGCTACAATTAGTTCTACGCACAGCGGAGCTTTAACTTGGACGCCTTGGATAACTTGAATCGCGACTGGCTGTGTATTTTCGATGCTGAATAATACTAGAGCCAAGCAGATCAGAAAGATGAAGAAGAAATTTAGCGATCGCATTTTCTCTGTTCCTAATTCTTAATTCAGGTCAAGCAAATTATTTACTATTTGTCAACTGTTTTTTGACAGATGTTCTCAGTCTTTTTTGATAAGATCAAATCTGGTCAATTAACCATAATATCCGGGGAGGGCCGGGTTTATTGGAGTTCTGAGAGCTGAGTGAAGATATTGGTTAACCCGCCCCTCCAGGACATATCCTCTTTAGGTATGACCGATGTTTTGTGGTTTCTTGCCGATTCCGAGTGCTGGCAATATTTGATATTTCAAAGCAATGCCCGCGGCTACAAATAAGGCAATAATCAGCGCCCCAATTCCTACCGGGCTGGGAATCCAGAATATCGCCTCCAAATAGTTAACTTCTCCGGGTTTGAGCTTCCAAACTAACTGTTTTCCTTGCTGATAGCTTTCGGGAACCAGCGCACCGGCGACAGTTTCAATACTTTCGGCGCCCCAAGGCGTGTTCAAGCTAAAGTCTAGCTCCAAAAGTCCCCCCGGACTCAGCAGCAGACTGCCGTTAGAAGAAAGCAGTGAAAGAGAGCGCAAATCCAATTCCAAACTCAACCGATTTCGCAGCACCAATAACAAATTATTCTGCTTGATATTCAGGTGAGATTCAAACTTCGGCAAATCTGTTTCTAGGGGACTTGCGGCCCGATATTTTGTGGTTGGTGCGATCGGATTGTAAAATTGGTTGAACTTGTCTTGCAACTCGGCTCCATTATTGAAAGGAATCCTCACTAGAACTTCTGTGGGGGAAACCCGTTTAGTTTTTCCGTCCAGCAACCTCACCCGGCGTTCTACGCTTTTCAACCATTCTGCAACAGTTTCGCTGCTGAAGCTCGTCAACCTTTCCCCCAGTTTAATGTGCTGCACGATTTCGCCACGAGTTTGACTCTCAAAGTTAACCCCGACATCGTACTGAACGCATCCAGTCACTAGAGTTAAAAGGCAAAAAACCAAAGGTAAAAAAAAGAAAAAGTGCTTTTTCTTCTTCCGAGTTCCATCCTTGACATTTTGCTCTTTCATTGTACCTTTTTCCCTGTTTTTCCCTATTTGCATGAATTAGCAAAGCGTTGAATTCGCGGCACTGTTTCTGTGTTTCTATTTCCACGTCTGGACTTGCGAACCGCATACCATAAACGCGGTTTATGGGCTACCGAAGGGCAATTTCACAGATGCTGCGTGGCCGAAACCGGGTCTTTTTGAGGTGAGTGCTAAGATTTTTCTAGCAACAGTATCAGTGTCACCTGGAATTAACCGCACTGAACTTATTGCCTAGAAGCTACACCCAACTGTTGAAACAGCATACTCGGCAAATAGGCTGCACCGCCTACCCATTCGGCTTCGCTACTCAAATCTGCCAAATTTTTAAATGCTTCAAAAATGCTGCCTGCCACCATTGTATTCTTGACGCGACCCACAATTTTGCCTTTTTCTACTTTATAGCCTAAGTCCAAATTGACAGAAAATTCGCCAGCTAACTGATTGGACTGACCGGCTCCTAAAACCTGCTCTACTATTAGACCTTCGTCCATGCTAGCAATCAAGTCTTGAGTGGCGGTATTTCCTGGAGAAATGCAAAAGTTAGTCAAATCAGGGCCTGGGCGAGACAATCCGCCACGAAAACCGTTGCCGGTTGATTCTACACCGGCGCGAGCCGCCCACCTGCGATCCCAATAAAATCCGGTGACAGTACCTTTGTCTATCAAGATTTTGCGGGTGGTGGGCGTACCTTCGTCGTCAAAGGGACAAGCAGAAGGGCCTAAAGTGGGGTCTTCAAAAAAGGTAAAGCGTTCGTCAAATAAGGTTTCGCCGATTTTGTCGGCTAGGGGAGAGGCTTTTTGAACTACTGCTTGACCTGAAAGGATGGTATCAAAGAGGCCGCCGAGGGTGCTAGCGGCTGCTCTGGGGGTAAATAATACTGGGTAGGAACCGCTGGTGATGGTGGCTGAATGTTCGGCGAGGCGGTATTTTTCGAGGAGTGATTGGAGGATGCTGTCGGTGTCCAGGGGACGATCGCACGCTACGTCGTAACTGTATGCTTGCATAAAGTCTTCTCCCTTTACCAAATTTCCCGCGATCGTCCCGCTGATTATTTGGCTGCTTCTTTCGGCATAGAGGTCTTGCGTCGTAGCAATTTTCACGCGGCCGCTGCGGACGTGGAAGCCGACATCTACCATAATATCGGGATTGTAAGCGTGAACTTGCTCAATGAGGTTTTTGCCGTTTTCCACTAATTCTTGAGTGGTGGGCGGAGTGTAGGTGGTTTCCGGGCCTTTTAGGTGAAAGTTGGAGGCGAGTTCAAATTCTGCGGGGTCGCCGATTTCGGCTGTTTGAATCGCTGCATCTACTAAATCGTCTATCCGCGTTAAATCTGTGGAACTGGCAAAACCGATTTTGCCTTGGTAAATCAGCCGGAGTGCTACGCCTTGCAGTGCTTTGGTTTGCAGGGATTTGAGGCGATTGTTTTCAAATTCTATGGGGGTGTCTTGACTCGACAGGTAGTATACTTCAGCGGCATCCGCGCGTTGAGATGCCAATTTCAAAATCTGTTCTATGGTTGAATCGCTCACAATAATCGCCTTTCTGGTTTGGTCTTTTTTTTATTTTAGCAATTATCGCTATTCAACATCTGACTCCTGCCTCTTGCTCCATAATTAATCGTGTATCGGTGTCAAAACTACTGGTGGTGCCTTCCTTATTCCTTCTTCCTAACCTCAACTACATCCGTTACATCTGTTAAATAACCCGTTGCCGAACTTCCTTTTCCTATAATAGTAATTCACACTGTTTAAAAACATAGTTAACGGCTGCAAACAGTCGGTCTAAGTCCTGAATTGTATAGAAAAATTTATTTTGAGTAAACATTTCTAATTTCAGCTTGCCAAACTGCCACATTGCCCCATTAGAAACAATCCCAAAGATAGTTTGTTTGGGTTCATTGTTAAGTCGCTGCACGGCGATCATTTCTGCCAAAAACTGTCCCCATTCTTCATCAAATGCGATCTCTTTCTTGGCTTCAACTAATATGAAATAGGGCTTGTCAAAAACTACTGTGCCGAGGGGGGAGCGCTTCGCCAATATATAATCTGGCATTCCTAACAGATTCTCCTTATAGACTAAGGTTTTGTCACTCCAGAGGAGAAAATTAGTTCGATAATTTTTCCAAACTTCTTTTAATACAGGATAAATGATATTTTCACAAATGGCTATTTCCGAGTTGTCAAATACTCCCTCATTGAAAATCACTTCTAATTCATTCCGAAAAACTGCGCTAACTACAAATGCTTTATCGACAATGAAATTATCCGATAGGTAATTAATTTGGAATTATTTCGCGACCGCGCTGATACTTTTATAATTGCTAAAAGGCATTGCTTAACTTCTCTCAGTAGGGGTGAGGTGAGCCTCGGCGCACCCTAGAGATAGAGTTTGTGCGAATGAAAAAATGATTAATAACTAATAAATAATCCGCCTAAAATTAGCCCGATCGCAATTAACGCCACCCAGATAAACCTATTATCTTTCGTATTAACCTGACTCAAATCTACAGGCTCTGGTACGACTGGCTTTGGTTTAGCGTACTTGATATCAGCGTTCGGATTGGCTTGAAAACTGATTGATTGATTTTCATCTAAAGCTGCCAAATCAGGGATTTTCACCATCCATTCAGGAGGGATAGTGAGTTTGGGAGCTTCGAGAATGAACAGCAAGCGTTTTGCTTGTTGGCGGGTTTCTTGGCGGGGATGGCGGGTGAGCTTGCGGCAAAGCTCGATCGCCCTTTCTGTATTGCCAGAGGCTTCGTAGGCTGTCACTAACCACATTTGTACCTCACCGCCCAACCGGGAATTTCGATCGACTAAACCGGTAGCTGTTTCTAAACTCTGCACAGCTTGAGCATACCGCCCACTCTCAAAAGCTACTTGCCCAGCTTGGTACTCAGTTTGAACAATTTCTAACTTTTCTGAAGTCACAAGCACCCACCCAATTCACAAATATTACTTCCTAAATTCCCCAAACGCTAGAATTCGCTGTTGTGTTGCGACATACCCGACTCGTTGTCGCGTTTGGAACCCAGCAAGTCTAAATGGTCTACCTTAATTACCGGCTTCGAGCGATTTGAACCCGTATTGCGGTCTTGCCAGCGATCAAACTTCAAAGAGCCTGTTACGCCAATTAGAGAGCCTTTACGAACGTAGTCAGCCGCAATCTGCGCTGTTTTGCCCCAGATTTCCAGATTGAACCAGTCTGGTTGATCGCTGTTCTTGGTTCTGCGATTCACTGCCAGCGTCAAACTACACTTAACTGTACCCGACTCAAAATACTTAACGTCCGGGTCGCCGCCGACGCGGCCTACTAAAGTCACAACATTAAGACTCATAAACTTTTTTGGGAATGTGGTCGATCGGTGATGTAGTTAAACAGTCCACACGCGCATTAGCCTCCAAACTGAACTTGGAACAACGCTTGTGAGGCTTCATCCTGATTGTACACCCAGTTAGCAGAACATATTGATAGTGGATGATTGGCAAGTCTGCGCTCAACCTGAGCTCGACAATGTACATTTCTGACTAGACTCAGGATGAAAAACGTAATAGAATCCACCTCGGTTACACTTTTGTAACAACATTATTGCACACAATAGTATTTTAGTTTTTGGGGGGGGTACGAATCAGTGGGTCTTCTCAATCGATTTTCGTTATCTAGAGATATGGGTATCGACCTCGGTACTGCTAACACGCTCGTTTATGTATCGGGCAAAGGTATTGTTCTGCAGGAACCTTCTGTAGTGGCGATCGACCAAGATTTAAAAATACCGCTGGCTGTTGGAGAAGAAGCAAAAAAAATGCTCGGCCGCACGCCAGGGAATGTCATAGCACTGCGCCCGCTTCGGGACGGGGTAATTGCAGACTTCGATACGGCAGAACTGATGCTCAAGACTTTTATCCGCAGAGTTCACGAAGGCCGAAGCTTAGTTTCGCCGCGGATAATTATTGGCATCCCCAGTGGTGTCACCGGAGTAGAGAGGCGTGCTGTCATTGAGGCGGCGACTCAGGCCGGTGCTAGAGAAGTACGGTTAATTGATGAACCCATCGCTGCGGCGATCGGGGCTGGACTGCCTGTTGCTGAGGCGACTGGCAATATGATTATAGATATAGGCGGAGGTACAACGGAAGTTGCGGTTTTGAGTTTGCAAGGTACGGTGATCAGTGAGTCTGTGCGGGTAGCCGGCGACGAACTCAATGAGGCGATCGTCCAATACATGAAAAAAGTTCACAATTTGGTCATCGGCGAACGCACTGCTGAAGAAATTAAGATTCAGGTTGGTTCTGCATATCCAACTCCAGAGGATGACGATGTAATGATGGAAGTGCGGGGCTTGCACTTACTGTCGGGTCTGCCACGAACTGTTACTATCAAAGGCCCAGAAATTCGCGAAAGTATGTCGGAACCGCTTTCAGTAATTGTGGAAGCTGTCAAGCGTACTTTGGAACGCACCCCCCCGGAATTAGCAGCAGATATTATTGACAGGGGAATTATGCTGGCTGGTGGTGGCGCGCTAATGAAAGGTTTAGATACTCTGATCAGTCACGAAACAGGAATTGTCACTCACGTGGCAGCAGATCCGCTGTGCTGCGTGGTTTTGGGAACTGGTAGGGTATTGGAAAACAAACAGTTGGAACGGGTTTTCAGCGGGCAGTCGTCGCGTAATATGTAGTTAAAAAATTTGGGATTGTGGATTTAGAAATACGGCTGCAATCTCAAATCTAAAATCCTGACTTAACAATTTTAGATTAGTGAAATTATGCTAAAAAATACATTCCGAAAGTGGTGGGATCTGCGGCTGCAAATTGCTCTTCTAGGTTTAGCTGTAACTGCCGCTTGGGGAGTTCGGCAAACACAAGGTGCGGCAGTATTTGAAGTTTACAATTGGGTGACTCGTCCGTTTCACGCCAACGGCTCTGGGCAAGAGGAACTTATCTCGGCGCGCACTCAAGAATTGCAAGCGCAGCTATTAGAATTAGAAAATCAAAATCAGAAGCTAAAAGAGCTTTTAGGTTACGTTTCGGCTAAGAAACCAGCAGGAATTGTAGCTCCTATTGTCGGTCGCAGCGCCGACCACTGGTGGCAGCAAGTAACCTTGGGGCGCGGCAGTAACGATGGCATCAAAACAGATTTTACTGTTATGGGCCCCGGCGGTTTAGTAGGCAGGGTTGTCAGCGTTACTCCTAATACTAGCTTGGTGCTGTTAGTCAGCGACGCTACGAGTCAATTGGGTGTGGGAATTACCCGCAGTCGCCACATGGGTTTTATGCGCGGGAAAGGCGGAAATCAGGCGGTGATGGAGTTTTTTGAGAATGTTCCCAATGTCAAGCCTGGGGATGTGGTTTCAACTTCTTCTTATAGTCAGTTGTTCCCTGCTGGTTTGCCTGTGGGAAAAGTGGTTTCGGTGGATATGAATAAAACTCCGGCTCCAGAAGCTGTGGTTGAGTTCTCTGCACCGATGAATGCTCTGGAGTGGGCAGTGGTTTACCCCCACTCTAAGCAAGCCGAACCGAAGGATTCGCAGAGTCTATCTTCAGCAGCATCTGGGGGAGCACAGCAACAATGAAAGCTTTATCTCGGATGTCTTCGCCGCGATCGCGCCAATTTCTCAACTTCGCAGTTACATTTCTATCTGTGATGCTGTGCATACTGATATTGCCCACTCGGATGCCGGGAATGGAATTGCTGGGAATTGGACCGAACTGGCTGTTAATTTGGTTGGTAGCTTGGAGTATTAAGCGGAAACGTACAGTTTGGGGAGCTGCTAGCATGGGCTTGGTTTTGGGGTTTCTTCAAGATGCGATGACGGCTCCTCATCCCACCCATGCTGTCAGTCTAGTTGTTGTAGGAGTCTTAACAGTTGTTTTGCAGAAAACCTGGTCGATTCCGGTAGATATTGTTGAGAGAGATCCGATTCCGATCGCGTTAATTGTGTTTGGGATGGCGGTGGTAGCGGAAACGGTGATGGGGCTGCAATTTTTTTCTATGGGCGATCGGGCTTTACTGGAAATTTGGAGCTATCACCAGCGAGTGGCTTTGTGTTCTGCTATTCTTAGCAGTCTTTGGGCTCCGGTGATTTATTTTCCGCTCAATCGCTTGTGGGAAATGACCAGGAATGTAGAAAAACCTTAGTCAGCCATTAGTCATCAAGCATTGGTCATTAGTCAACAGTTAAGTGTTAACTAATTACTGTTAACTGTAGTCATTCTACTATTACTTGTTGTCCGGAACCTAATAAGTGATGAACGGCAATAATCAAGTTGCTGAGAATGAAATTAGGCTGGTGCTTTTGGAGTTGATAGCGGCTGCGAATTCCGCAGGTAACGGCAATTGTAGGTATTCCCAATGCTTTGCCTGCGAGGATGTCTGCTTCTGTATCTCCGATCATCCAAGCCGAACCCAGCGATGACTCAAATTCTTCTGCAACTTCAGCCAACAATTCAGTTTTTAAGGCTGTATAGTTGTGATAGGCGGCATCCGCCATCTGAGTTCCGCGAATGCTGGTAAACAGTCTGGCTAAACCGTAATTTTGTAACAGTTGAACGGCTTGATTTCTCGGCCGCAGGGTGACTAAAATCAGCCGCACGCCGCGGGAGTGCAGAAGTCCGATCGCCCATTGTACTCCCGGCTGGATGCGATCTAAGTGCAACAAGTCTGGCTGATTGACAATCTGACTGACGCATCCGAGAAAAACGTTAATTTCTTCTCCCGACAAGCCGGAACTGTTGGCTATTTCAGAATCGGGTACTCGGTTTTGCTTCATCTGCCAAAACTGCTGTTTGCTGAGTATTTGAAGGTTGAGGTTGATTCCCCGAGCAAGATATACTGCTTGAGTATCGGCCAATCCCTGTTGATAGGTGGCATAGTAGCGATCGGACACATCGACTATGGGCCCGTCTAAATCGCAAAATACCGTCATCCGGGGGGACGACTCAGCCTCTGATGGTAGCTTGTACTGAAGGTTTTCGGAGTCTTGGGCGACAGCAGTTAACATAAAACGTTAAGTAAATCTAGGGAGTTATACATTTCTTGACTGTAGCAAAAAATGTATAAGTTATAATACATAAATTTTAATGCTTTTATTAAAAAAACCTATGAATTTGTTGAGGATGGGGTTCAATAAAGGCGATCGAGCCTGTGCGTCCATAACTTTAAGGGAAAAAGTGATTTTTGTGGCTGTTAATATGTGCTTTAGCCATTAAAGTTTAGAATTAAGTTTTTAGTCTTCTGTAATTTACCCATGCTCAAACAAAGCGATTTTGTTAGGAATTCGGACACTAATCGAGTAGAGGTGCTGTCCGAAGCACTGCCTTACATTCAACACTTTGCCGGTCGAACCATTGTGGTCAAATATGGCGGTGCGGCGATGAAAGATAGCAATCTCAAAGACAAGGTGGTTCGGGATATTGTGCTGCTAGCTTGCGTGGGGATGCGTCCGGTTGTGGTTCACGGCGGTGGCCCGGAAATTAATATTTGGCTGGAAAAATTGGGAATTGAGCCGCAATTCAAGGATGGTTTGCGGGTGACTGATGCGGCGACAATGGAAGTTGTAGAAATGGTTTTGGTAGGTAAAGTAAATAAAGAAATTGTTTCGTTAATTAACCAAGCTGGCGGCAAAGCAGTGGGATTGTGTGGCAAGGATGCCAATCTGATTCAAGCTCGTCCAGATGGCCGGGAAGGAATTGGGTTTGTGGGTGAAGTCAGCGGCGTGAAAATCCAGATTTTGGAGTCTTTGGTGAACAGCGGTTATATTCCGGTGGTGTCGAGTGTGGCAGCCGATGAAAACGGTCAATCTTACAACATTAATGCTGACACGGTGGCTGGGGAAATTGCGGCTGGTTTGGGAGCGGAAAAGTTGATTTTGATGACCGATACTGCGGGAATTTTAGAGGATTATCACAAGCCGGATAGTTTGATTGCTAAGTTAGATATTCAAGAAGCAAGAGAGTTGGTTGAGTCTGGAGTTGTGTCTGGGGGGATGATTCCGAAAGTTAATTGTTGTGTGCGGAGTTTGGCTCAGGGTGTGAAGGGTGCTCACATTATTGACGGTCGAATTCCTCATGCTTTGCTGCAAGAAATATTTACGGATGCGGGGATTGGGTCGATGATTGTGGCTTCTGAGTTTAGCAGCGCGAACTTAAGGCCTAAGTAAGGTGTAAATCCTAGCGTGGGGAGGGCGGGCGCGTGAAAGGGGTAAACTCGCTGCGATCGCGTATATCCTAACTAAACCTGCCCCTAAAAACCTTGAAAAGGTACTTCTGGGAAATTACTTCAACTAATTCTAACCGTTGTTGAATTTCAGCTTTTCTTAAACTATGATTAAACACTTTAGAGTTTTGGATTCTGTTGCGATTCTCAAGCCGATTTCAAATACGCGATTAGCGCTAGTGGAACCAGAATACGCATCTATTTCTAGTTTGCCAGTTGGACTTGTGGGAACTATTGTTGAACTGTATGAGACGGGAAAAGAATGTCAGTATTTAGTGGAGTTTGCTGATAGTCAAGGGAGTGAATATGCTATGGCTATGTTGAAAGCTGATGAAATTTTAGTTCTGCAATATGAACTTGCAGTTGCTTAGTAATGTGAGGAGAATAGAAGTTAGATAAGGACGATGGCACTTGGGGACAGAAAGGGCTCTCGCCCCTCCACTGAGAGGCAAAAATGTTAATAATCTTATAGCTGATAGTTTTAGAAGGAACTTTTTGATAAAATATCAAAATTAAAACTGCCTCGCCCGCTTCGATTTTACCTAAAACAATCAAATTAATCAAATTTATGTCTCGATTAAGTATCAGATCGAACAAAAAAGCTCTGGGCTTTGTGCTGGGTTTATTAATTTTTGTCATTTTCATTCCCGGATGTTGGGCTTTAACAACTAATATCGCTCCCACACCAGTACGGCAAGTAGATAACACAGTAGCGGTGCGTGCCAATGTACAAAATACGTCAAATTCTCGCTCTTCTTTAGGAGTTGGGCTTAATGGTGTTGCTGACTACTCCACACAATTACCCTTTTTAGATGCTTTCAAATCTTCTAGGCAATGGATAACTCAATGCGTTAGCGGACAACCAAACTGTAAAGGTGAATGGGATACAGAGGAGTATAATCTTTTAAATCTTGATAAAAATGGATGGGTGAAGTCTCTGCCATCGCCCGAAGAAGCTCCTAAATATACTAGGGTAAGTACGCTGTTACTTAGGGAAATCCCCAATCGCTATCCTTCAGGGCAATATATTGTTACTTATGAGGGTGAAGGTGCGATCGAATATCAATTTGATGGCAAAAAAGATGAGGCTGCGTCGAAACCCGGCAGGGATATCATTAATGTAGATGCCACACAAGGGGGAGGCATAATGATTACAATTACTGCTACCGATCCCAATAAAACAGGGAACTATATCCGCAATATTAAAGTGGTTCGATCCCAAGATGAAGAGCTTTTTCAAAGTGGTGAAATATTTAATCCGCTGTTTATAGAAAAGATTAAAAAATTTAGGACCTTGCGTTTTATGGACTGGATGGATACAAATGGTTCTGAACAAAAAGAATGGTCAAACCGACCCAAACCAGAGAGTGTATCCTATGCTTACAGAGGAAATGTTCCCATAGAAGTTATGGTGAATTTAGCTAACAAAGTCCAAGCAGAACCCTGGTTTAATATGCCGCATCAGGCTACGGATGACTATATGACTAACTTTGCTAAAATGGTCAAAGATAGTTTAGATCCAAAGCTGAAAGTTAATGTAGAGTATTCTAATGAGGTTTGGAATTGGTCATTTCGACAATCGAATTATGCCTTGGAACAAGGTAAAGCGAGGTGGGGAGATAAAGGCGATGCTTTTATGCAATGGCACGGAATGCGTAGTGCTCAAATGTGCGATATCTGGAAAGGCGTCTTTGGGGATCAAAAGAATCGAGTTGTCTGCGTGTTAGGAACTCAAAGAGCTTGGAGAGAGTTAGGCAATTATGCTTTAGATTGTCCCTATTGGGTAGCTGAGGGTAATAAACCTTGTTATCAACACGGTATTGATGCCTTAGCCATAGGTGGATATTTTAGCGGAAACTTGGGCGGGAAAGAAAGTGTCAGCACAGTAGAGTCTTGGTTGAATGACGCAGATGGCGGGTTTGGCAAAGCTTTTAAGCAATTAAGAGAGGGTGGGTTACTTCCGGGCTTCAAAGATAGTTTGCCCGATGTTGATAATGACTTTAGGTATTACTTAGGTGTGGCTCAAAAAAAAGGACTCAAGTTATTTGTTTACGAGGGGGGTCAACATATTGTAGGTATTCAAGGAGTTGAGAATAACGAAAAACTGACCAAGTTTTTTATGGAATTAAATAGGCGCCCAGAAATGTATGATATCTACACCCAATTACTAAATAGTTGGAAACAGGCTGGAGGCAGTCTTTTCATGCACTTTGTTGATGTGAGTTCATTTAGTAAGTGGGGAAGTTGGGGGGCTTTGGAGTATGTGGAACAAAAGGGTTCGCCTAAGTATGATGCTTTGATGGATTTTATTGATAAGAATCCTTGCTGGTGGGATGGGTGTGCTGTTGAGGGATGATCAGAAATTGGGGGCAATCAAGAATCCTTCGACACTTCCTCAAACTCTTCAGCATCCCCCGGGAAACCAGAACCCTCGCTAATCCTCAACCTGGGCGATTCCCCATTACTCGCACCCGCACCGTAAACCCCAGAATACCTGTCCTCTAAACCCGAATCCCTCAGCGAAATCGCACTTCTTTGACTCGGCGACAATCTATCTGTTGAACGGCGATTTGTCCCAGAAATCGGCGGCTTCCGAGTTAAAGTTTTCCAAGCAGCCTTAATCCCAGTCACCACGCTGCGAGTAGTTACCTGGACGTTTTGCGCCTGCTTTTTGGCGCTACCAATACTTCGATCGACCTGTTTGACAACCTCGCCCGCACTTTGTACTCCCTCGCTGACATCATCCGTCAACTCGCTAATTTCCAGCCCCGTCAACCGAATTGCCTCCAAAGTGGGCGGAAATTCGCGAGAAAGTGTGTCAGCGAGCTTTTCCACGCTGCGGGCCGCCCGTGCCAGCGCTTGCACCGCAGGTATTAAAGTCACTAAAACAGCAGTCAGGCTAACTGCCACTAGCAAAATTGAAAGTCCTAGCCAAAATATGGGATCACTCACTTGAATCTGGGATTGGGGGTTGAGAATTTCATGGCATTTAGCGGATGGGAGGGCGCGACGGGGGACTCACTTCAGATTCAGCTTCCGACAGGGTTTGGCGTTCCCGCTGAGTTGCTTCCAAACCTGCCGCGATCGCCTCTTTGAGTCTAATCAAAGTTTCGTCCCAATTCCGGATTGCAGTTTCGGAAAGTCGATCGGCCTGCAATTGCACGCTAGTCGATAAATCTTCCGCCAACTCCGGCAAAGCATCGGCCGATTTTTTCAATATCTGGCGCGTCTCCTTGCCCGGTCGCGGTGCCATCAGCAAGCCAGTCACCGCCCCGATCGCAGAACCCACAAGCAAACCGCCAATAAATAATCCTGAACGTTTAGTTGACATTTTTATAACTTCTCTCCATACACCAATTTTAGGGGCGTTTGCCCGATCGCAGCCCTTTACAAAGGTAGAAATATTGTTGAAAACCCTAGGGAGTCAGCACAGGCGGCAATTTTAGGATAGCTTACCTCAAACGTCGATCGCGCCTGGACCAAAGCATCCGTCCCAAACCCAGCAATCCCAAAAGTTGCTGAACTTGTTGCAGTTGCAATTCTAGTTGTTGATAACGCTGTCGTAGTTGGCGGGTACCTTGCTGCCTCTTACCAAGGAAATCCGGCGTCGTACTGAGGACATTGCTGCTACAGCGTTCGATTGCTGCGATCCGAAGTTCCAAACGTGCGATCGTCCGCCTGATTTTCCACACTCTCGCAGCGATATAAAAACAGACTACAGATATTAGTATATTGATAATTACAACAGCATTCAGCATTTATTACCTATTTTCAACTACTAACATATTCCGCTTTTTGTGGCGGGCTATGAGCAACGGCCTACCAGATATATTGTAGGGAGACAACATTGTTGTGTCCTGAGCTCTGTTTTAAGGACACAACAATGTTTTGTCCTGAACTATGTGTCCCTCTCCCTAAGCGGGGTCAATTTTTAAGCCTGAGACATAGCAGGCAAACAAACCTTAGTACCGCCCAAACCGCAATAACCGTTCGGCTCTTTAGCAAGATACTGCTGATGATAGCTTTCTGCGTAATAAAACTCAGGAGCATCAATAATTTCAGTGGTAATCTTGCCGTAACCGGCAGCAGTCAAAGCCTGCTGGTAAGCATCGCGCGAAGCTTCAGCTAGCTGCTTTTGGCTGGCTGAATACGTGTAAATTCCCGATCGATACTGAGTACCAGAATCATTGCCCTGACGCATTCCTTGAGTAGGATTGTGACTTTCCCAAAAAACTTTGAGCAGCGTTTCGTAACTAATTACTTTGGGATCGAACACAACCAGAACTACTTCATTATGTCCCGTCATCCCGCTGCAAACTTCGTTGTAAGTAGGATTCGGAGTAATCCCGGCCGCGTAGCCAACAGCCGTCGAAAAAACTCCATTTTGTTGCCAAAATTTGCGTTCTGCTCCCCAAAAACAGCCCAGGCCAAACAAGGCAGTCTCCATGCCGTTTGGAAAGGGAGGTTTGAGCGGATTGCCGTTAACAAAGTGAGTTGCCGGTACCGACATCGACTCTGCCCGTCCCGGCAAGGCCTCTTGGGGAGAGGGCAGGCTCGACTTTTTGCCAAATCCAAATAGCACCATAAGTTTGTGAGGGGATCTCTGATAAACGTCTTTACCTTACTTAATAATATCAGATGTATACTGAAAGTAGTGGCCCTCTTAAAGGTAGAAGGTAAAAACCAGAAGGCCGATTTTTTTTACGGAAGGTTTTTGGTGATACTGCTCACTGCCCACGCAGTTTTAAATCACATTAGGTAGTGTTCTATGTCACCAAAACACACCTAAAATATCACCTATTGTTGAGTTGTAAATCACGCGGATTTTAGGCAAAATAGCCGATTATTAAAGGTATGGTGTTGTAGTAGTTATTCAATACCATTTATTGGGAGTGTGTAGAAATGGGCGCTAAACCTTGCAGTCAACCTTTAAAATCTAATCCGTTTATTACTTACCGCGACCCAATTACAGGCAAGTGGATTGTGGTAAATCAGACTTTGCCCAAAGCAGCAGAACAAGCACAGCTAGCAGCAGCTTGAGTTTTCCTATTGATTTTTGACCTAAAAATTAACCATTCTTTCAAACTTCAGGACTTACGCAAAAAGTTATTGGACGCGCTATTTATATTCGTAAGGTGCTTACGTTACACATACCTAAGCACCTTACTGTGAAACATTTCTCATCTCTTTTTGCAGTTCCAAATACCGATAGAGATATTCCGAAACTATCCCGTGCAAAAACAAGTCGCGTGCCCCATTAAACGGACTGTTTGGGGCTAGCGGATGGCGATTGACAATTACATGATTCCAGTCGCAATTTCCCGTAATCTCGCTGACGTACACTCCGAAGTTTTCATCTAACTGAAGCGACATCACTGCTCGCGCAAATTCGTCGCTAGTCAAACACAAAGAATAAAAAACTTTAAACAATTCGATCGCCGATTCTAAATCCAGAATTTTTAGCCATCTGCGTTTTTCAAAATCTATGGCAACTTCTACTGGTTGAATACTATCATAATTTATTCCCCGTTTTTTGACCACTTGCAACCAGTTAGGATTTGTCAGCATGGCCTGGTTGTAGTCCCAGACAAAGTTATAGAGAATTAAGTCGTGTTCGAGAAACGCATTGTCCGCTAAATCGTTCACAGTGCGCGGATAAAGCTTTGACTTTTCTATGTGGGTGTCGGGGCCGTTGTCAATCAAGAAGTTAATAATGTTGGAGCCGATGCAGATGTGTCGGACAATTAAATAACAAGCTTCTGGCGAGACAAAGTTATTTAGGAAAAATGCAGCCGATTTGTGCATTAAAGTGTAAGCGCGGAATTGAAATGGCAACAGGCGCTTTGTTGTCATAATTACCGCCAGCAACAAGTTAGCAATTACTTTGATCGGAATCAGCAAATAACTGCGAGTCCAGTTTTGCAAATCCCCGATCATGTAGGCTTTTGCCACTAAATCGACGGGAATAGATCGATCGCAAAACAGCACATCCCAAACATTCGGATCTCGGCGGTTGTAGGGTTTGGTAGCGTAAGGAATTTTTCGCTCATCTGGGAGATTTTCGGTATCTTGTTTTTGCAGCTTTTGCATTAACGAATTTCCTCCAATTGCAGCAAATATAAACGAGCAGTGACGCGAGCGGTTTTGACAATGCGGCGGGCAATATCATCTGTCATCCATTCGGCATTAATCAAAGTTTCCAGTTTAGCTAAATGCGACTCGTCATTAGATCCGTGATACGCTAAAAACGATACTTGTTCGTCTTGCAAACCGAGACTTTCTTTAATTTGTTTTGCCCACTTTCCCGCCAACCGATTGCCCAATCCTTCGATAATAAACATACTGCCAATTAAATCGACCGGATTTTCCCGCGATGCTTGGTGAAAGATAAAAGCTGATAGTGCTTCGCTGCCAATATTCTTATCATATTTCACAATTTTTGCCAATTCACCGCCCACAGAAACATAATTTTGTTCTAGCATTTGATAGTCGCGGTGTTCGTCTTGGGCATGGCCGATAAAAGTCGATCGCAGGCGAAAGTCACTCATGTTAGAAGCAGCGCGAGCAATCCAGCGAGCTCCCTCTACAACTTGCGGCCGGAGATTGCACAGCAAAGCTTGATAATCTTCTATTGTAAACTCTCCTCGGTACAATTTGCGGACAATAGGAACAGAACGAATTTCGCGATCGAACTTCAGCCAAATCCATGCTAACTCCCGCAACAAATAAGCTTGCGGAGAGTTGGGGTGTTCGGGTTTAACGCTTTCGAGAGGCGAAGCTTCGGGAACCTCATGAAAGTTAGAAATTTGAGAACTCATAGGCTTATGGGTATTTTCCACAGCAGTTAACATCATATATGCCGTTGTAAAGCGACCGCTTTCCGGGACAAAACAAAAGATTTTCTGTCCAGGCTTCAACTTGCCCGAATTGAACAATTCCTCTAACATTAAATAAATCGAGGCGCAGCCTGTATTTCCCCGACTGTATAAGTTAGTAAACCATTTTTCTTCAGGAATCATGCAGCCTGCTTGTTCCAGAAGTTCTACAATTTGCCCCCGGAAAAAGTGAGACGAATAGTGGCACAGCAGCCAGTCGATTTCCTGCGGACAAACTCTCCCGGCTTTAATCAGCCGCAGCCAACCTTCAACGCCTAATTTCATTACATTTTCCAGCAAGCGAATATTTTGCCGCAAGTCAAAAGCTCCCGCTGTGGCGGCATCGAGGTAGGAGGAATAATCCAACCAGCTTTTAGTGGAGGTTTCGTTGGCTAATCCTGAATACATACAAACAGGATAGGCGTTGGCGTGGGAAATTAGCTCAATCCATTCTATTTTTAAACTAATTCCTGTCGCGTTAGGATGGTTTTGGAGCAACAATGCTCCCGCACCGTCGGAGAGCATCCAGCGCAGAAATTCTGTATCGAAAGGCAGGGGTTTTCCGGCTTGCACTGAAGTCTTTGCTTCAAATTTGGTGTTTTTAAACCAATACGGTTCAGTTAAGAGCTATGCAGTGCTTAAAACAATAAATACAGGAGGATTCATTATTATTCCAGTACCT